>CBFIIG010000023.1:0-18025 GCA_965662615.1 Flavobacterium sp. | reverse complement strand
ACAAACTATAAATAATAGAAAAGTGTAGGTTACGTTTTTCATTTTAATATTATTTTAGATTGGGATTAAAAGGTTATTAATTTGATGGGCTATACCAAATTAATGTTTTTTGTGTTTTTGCATGCATAACAATTACAATTCAAATATATAAAAAAATTTAGACGAAATACACATAAGTTACGATAAAGTGAATATTTAAAGTAATATTAACATTTGTTGAAGCATTTATAGAAACAAAAAAAATCCTGCTAAAAGCAGGATTTTTATTCTCGAATAAGTGAGTTAACTAACTAGTAACGACCACCAGAGTTACGGTCATTATAACCACCGCCACCTCTATTGTTGTTAAAAGATCTACGTTCTCCTTCTGGTTTTGGCTCAGATTTATTTACTACTAAAGTTCTTCCTTCTAAAGTTCCACCGTTTAATTCTTCAATTGCTTTTAACGCTTCATCGTCACTTGGCATTTCTACAAACCCAAATCCACGGCTACGTCCAGTAAACTTGTCAGATATAATTTTAACTGACTCTACTGCTCCATACTCTTCAAAGTATGCTCTTAAATCTGCTTCCTCAGTACTGAATGGAAGACTTCCTACAAAAATGTTCATCTAATATGATTTTAATTGGCTCAAAGGTAAGGTTTTAATTAATACCAAAATATGGTTAACCATTAAATTTTTAAATAAATAAAAAAAAGGCTTACAAAAACAATAAAAGTTGAATTTCAAATAAAATCTAAAATGGATAATATTTTGTAGTTTTGCCACAGAAATAGTAGAATATGATTATTATAAAAACAGCAGAAGAAATAGAGATTATGCGTAAAAGCGCTCTATTGGTATCTAAAACTCTAGGTTTAATTGCTAAAGAAATAAAACCCGGCGTTAATACATTAGCATTAGACAAGTTAGCAGAAGAATACATAAGAGATAACGGAGGAGAACCTGCATTTTTAGGAATGTATGGATTTCCAAATACACTATGCATGAGTCCTAATACACAAGTTGTACACGGGATTCCAAATGCAACTCCATTAGAAAATGGCGATATTATATCTGTAGATTGTGGTGTATTTATGAATGGTTTTTATGGCGATCATGCGTATACTTTTGAAATTGGAGAAGTAAATGCAGAAACAAAAAAATTGTTGAAAATAACTAAAGAATCACTTTACGAAGGTATTCGTGCTACTAAAGTTGGTAACCGTGTAGAAGATATTGGATTTGCAATACAACAATATTGTGAAAAAGAGGGCTACGGTGTTGTTCGAGAATTATGCGGACACGGTTTAGGTAGAAAAATGCACGAAGACCCCGAAGTTGCAAATTACGGAAAACGCGGAAGAGGAAAAAAACTTGTAAACGGGATGGTAATAGCAATTGAACCTATGATTAATATGGGTACAAAAAACATTGTACAACATAAAGATGGATGGACAATTACTACTGCCGATAATAAACCATCGGCGCATTTTGAGCACGATGTAGCAATTGTAAATGGCAAACCCGAATTACTTTCTACTTTTAAATATATTTACGATGCTTTAGGGATAAAATCGAATGAAGAAGATGGACTGAGACAAGACCCATCAAATATATAATGAAAAAGATTTTTAAATTTGTACTAAATACAATTCCCCGACCCTTATTAATAAAGCTGAGCTATGTTTTTAGACCATTATTAGCTTTACTTTTAAAGGGAAGTTCTTTTTACGACCCTATCGACCAAAAATCGTACCGTCAGTTTTTACCTTACGGATACAAAAACCAACGAAACAATGTACTTGCACCGGGAACTCTTTCTTTAGAAAGGCATCGTTTACTTTGGCTATGGTTACAAAACGAAACTGACTTTTTTACAACTACTGTTCGAAAAAAAGTATTACACTTTGCACCAGAACAAGCATTTTATAAACGATTTAGAAAACAAAAAAATATAGATTATACAACTACTGATTTGTTCTCGCCCTTGGCAGATGTAAAAGCAGATATTTGCAACCTACCTTTTGAAAACGATTCGTTTGATATTATTTTATGCAACCATGTTTTAGAACATATTCCTAATGATACCAAAGCAATGCAAGAGCTTTTTAGAGTATTAAAAAAAGGCGGAATGGGTGTTTTTCAAATACCACAAGATTTAAATAGAGATGTTACTTTTGAAGATAATTCAATAACAAATAAAAAAGAAAGAACCGAGATATTTGGACAGTATGACCATGTTCGCATCTATGGAAAAGATTATTTTAATAAACTAAGAAGTATTGGCTTTACTGTTAAAGAATTAGATTATTCGTCAGGCATGAGTAGCAAAGAAATTGAAAAATACGGCTTAGCTAGAGGAGAAATTCTTCCTGTTTGTTATAAACAATAAAGCAAGATAAATATCTTGCTTTATTGTTTTATCTTTTTAGAGTAAAATGTGATTTAAATACTTTCGGTTCTCCATTATAAGTAAAATCTACTGCAAACCAGTAGTCTGTAGAAGGTAATGCTTTGCCATTATACATTCCGTCCCAACTGTCTTTATTAGGAGAAAATTGTTTTAATAATTTTCCAAATCGATCGTATATAGATATAAATGCACTTTTATCTTGATCTAAATCTTTAATACTCCAAGTGTCGTTATAGCCATCACCATTTGGCGTAAAATAATTAGGGTGTTTAATAACAATGGTTTCTAAAACCAAAGCATCACAACCCGCAAGCTCGTCAACAATAGTAACATAATGAACACCCTGAGAGACATCTGTAAAAACAGGATCCGTTTGAAATGCTCCATCATCTAACTGATACATATAACTTCCTAAACCATCTAAAATAGAAACCGTAATTGTAGCATTATCTTCAAAAGGAGTAGATAAAACTAACTCTGCTACTGCTGTACTCGATGGAATTATTTCGATAGAAGTTGGTGCAAAATTACAATCATCTGGCGCTAATTCTGGAGTTAATCGAATCGTTTCTATGGTATATAATCCAATTTCTGTAGCTTCATAATTTAAACCTGTACCAACTAAAACACCATTAAAATACCAATTAGCATCATAAACTAAAGGATTTAACCCTGTAGAAAGAGAAGTTGTACCCAACATATCACCTGTATCTAGATCTATACATGCAAAAACATTATCTAAAATTAATTCTGGTAATGGATGAACGGTAATTTCAAAAGAAACCTCATCAAAACAAGTCGCATTTACATCAGACTTTGCCAAAACATATATAGTATAAGTTCCTACTTGAGAAAAAGTATAATTTGCAGGAGAAATTAAGCCTATTCCGTTAGCTGCTGAATAATAATCTGCAATATATCCACTTGGAAATAATGTTGGCAAAACTACTTCGCCACAACCATCAATATTTGGTAAATTTGGTAAAACTGGAGTTGTATAAATAGTTACTGTAAACTCTTCTTGATCGTCGCAGAAAAAACGATCCCCGTTTTGGGCATACACGTAAAAAGTAGTCGTTGTTGTAAATATGTCTCCAGGTTGATATTGTATTCCTTGCCCTAAAGGCTCTGAAGAGTAAGTACCAATACTTAAATTTGGTAAAGTATAAGTATCACAAACAGCTAAATCTGTAAAAGAGCCTAAATTAACGCCTAAAACATTAACTGTAAAACTGGTTTCTGCAATACAAGTTTGCAAGTCGGGATAGCTGTTAAAAATATAAATAGTTTGAGTTGTATCAATCACATCACCAGCAAATAATGCCGTTCCAAGCCCATTTGGTTGTGTAAAATAATTTCCACTTTGTAAAACCGGCAATACGAAAGGGTCGCAAACAAAAATATCAGTTAAATTTGATACTAAAGGTAAAGCTCTAACGGTAATAACAAAATTAGATTGATTACTACAAAATGCGGTTTCACTATATATATATATAGTTTGTGTAGAAGTAATAACATCTCCTGGAAACAATTGAATACCACCCCCATTAGAAGATGTAAAGTAGTTTCCAAAATCTATAATTGGTAAAACATATGGGTCATCTATACAAACTAATTGATCTGACAAAACAGAAACTTCTGGAATAGGATAAATTGTTATAGGAATGCTGTAATTTGAAGTACAATTATTAGAAGTTGTAGTTTGAGCAAACCAATAAACAGTTTGACTAGAAGTTATTTCTGTACCTATTGGAATTGAATTTCCTGCGCCAGACGGAGCATCAAAATAACCACCTAAAGGCAAACTAGGCAATGTATAACTTCCACAAGCATTAACGGGTAAAGGTTGTTTTAAAATTGTAACTGTAAAGGAAGTTTCAGAAGAACAAATACCGTTTTCAGAATAAATGTATAGCGTTTTTGTTGCAGAAATTACACTTCCCGCAAAAAGTGGAACTCCTAAACCGTTCTGACTTGTAAAATAATTACCGTTTTGTAATGGTTGCAATACGTAAGAATCACAAGTAACCACATCTGAAAGCTGATCTACAACTGGAGACGGAATTATGTTGATAACAAATGGCTCATCTCTACAAAAAACACCATCAATTTCTACATAATAATAAATAATTTGCGAAACTGTTAAAACTTCATTAGACTGCAACTGTACTCCAGTACCATTTGGACCACCAGGTTCTGTATAAAAATCGCCTTCTATTGGATCTGGCACTATAAAAACATCGCAATAATCCTCTGGTATAGTATAATCATCTAAAAGAATAATTTCAAAAGTAGATTCGTTAAAGCAATTACCCGCATTTGGCCCACTATAGATAAATAATACATCTGAATCTTCAATTAAATCACCCGCAAAAAGTGGTGTTCCAAAACCGCCAGATTGTGTAAAATAATTTCCATTTGTTAAAGCTGGAAGTATATAACTATCACAAGCAACAACCGTAGCTAAAGCATCTACTATAGGCAAATCATAAACAGTAATTGTGACAGATGTAATTCCAAAACAGTTTAAATCTGTTGCATAAGCAACTCTAATATAAATTGTTGCCGTTGTTAAACCTGTAGCTAATGAAAAACTAGAAGGATTATTTATTGGATTAGTATTTGAAAGAGCATCGTTTTCTGAATTAAAAAAAGTAAATTGATAATTGCTAATAGTAGCCGGACTTACAATTTGAGAATTAACCTGATTTAAATTTATTAAAACTGGACCGCCATTACAAATACTAATTGGATCAGGATCCTGAAGTGTTAGTTGCGAATTTACATTCAGCTGAAAACTATATGCCGTATCACAAAAACTGTTAGTTTG
Source organism: Flavobacterium sp. (assembly GCA_965662615.1). Classification (GTDB taxonomy): domain Bacteria; phylum Bacteroidota; class Bacteroidia; order Flavobacteriales; family Flavobacteriaceae; genus Flavobacterium. Next base: position 12,798 of record CBFIIG010000023.1, on the reverse strand, counting down.
TATGTTTAACAATTTAATAAAAATAGTTTGGTTTCCTGATGATACAAAATTATTTAATTGATTACTTGGAATCGCTGTGCCTGCATCTAAATCACTTTGAGATCCATAATAAACCAATGCGAAATCTACTGGATTAACACCTAAAGCAGAAGCATTATTAAGCAATAAATTATAAACAAAACTACTCGTGCCATTATCACATACACTTAAATCAAGAGGAGCAATTACTTGTAATTCAAAAACTTGCAATTCATCTGTTAAAATACATTGTGTTCCATTTTTTTGAGCCACAATAGTATAAATACCTGGTGTTGAAACTAAAAGATTTGGTAAGTTTTCACCTACCAAAGGTACACCGTCTTTTTCCCAAGAAATGGTATATTGTGAAAAATCTAATCCCGATTGTATTATATAATCATTACCGCTACAAAGTGTGACATCATTTCCAAGTGTAAATGAATTAGAAAAACTTCCCGACTCAATAAACACAGCAGAATCATAGCTTTCATCTGAATAATCACCAATTACTAATCGAATTCTATATGGAGTATTGGGTTGAATTGCAGCTGATGCTGTCATTTGTTGGGTATAGCCCCTCATATTCATAATTGAATTTGGATTACCTACATTATAAGTATCAAAAAAGGAAGGATTTACCGAAGGACATGATGTATTATTAGCAGCATCTCTAACATCTTTAACAGAAACAGGTGTTGTTGTACCCGGAATAATAGCTAAATTTGTTGTTGTATTTGTATTTAAATCGGTTATTAAAAATGCAAAAACATCACTAAAACCGCATTGCCACTCACCGTACTCGTTAGACGCAAATAAAAAGTTAAAATTAAAATCTGTAGATTGAGATATAAAATCAAATTGCAAAAAAGCAATATCAGTTATTGGTCCCGTTTGACCAGTTGATGTACTAATTTGTTGTAATTCAGCATCTGAATTCGAATTAATTTGAGAACTTATATTTAAACCTGTATAAGGCCCTTCTGTAAACTGAGCGTTTCCGTTTCTAATAATTATTCCCTCTTGTAATGAAAAGCCACTACCATTTGCATTAAAATATGCAACAGAATTTGAAGAAGAACTACTAACATTAGAAAAATCAATACAAGAACTTTCAAGTAATAATGAAGTTAATTCCGTAGATGTATAAGATGATGTATCAACAGTTATTTGTTGACCAAAAACAGTAATACTAAAAAATAGTAACAAAAATAAGTAGGCTTTTTTCATAATGGTGACTATTTGGGTTAGGCCATACAACAATTTAAATAAATTTTATAGATAGCTTGGGACTATTACATAACAAAAATACAAAATAATATCTAAATAAAAATATTTAATGTAGCAAAATTCATAAAAAGAATAATTTATAAAATTAAATACTTAGTACTGAACTATGTTTTAGCTTATGATTATCTTTGTAAAAAAAAGTTGAGTTTAGAGGATTCAGTATTTACCATAACCAGTCAAAAGGACTTTATAAAAGTAACACTAAAAGTGTTTAGGCACCAATATGCCAATAATAGCGCTTATAGAGAATTTTGCAATCACTTAAATAGAACCCCAGATAACGTAAAAACATTAGATAAAATTCCGTTTTTACCTATTCAATTTTTTAAAAGCCACAAAATTCTCTCTAGTAAAGACGAAATAAAAGCCACTTTTACAAGCAGCGGCACAACCGGGCAAACCACAAGCAACCATTTTGTAACCGATTTAAGTATTTACGAAAGAAGCTATAACCAAGCATTTAGATTGTTTTATGGTGATATTAGTAACTATACTGTTTTAGCATTGCTTCCATCCTATTTAGAACGAGAAGGATCGTCGTTAATTTATATGGTAAACGACTTAATTGAACAAAGCAATAACCCAAATAGTGGTTTTTATTTGAATGACTTAGATGCTTTACTTTTAAAGGTGAAAGAACTAGAAAACAATGGAGAACAAATACTTCTAATTGGAGTTACTTATGCGTTATTAGACCTTTTAGAAAAAGGAAAAATACAATTAAAAAACACAATTATAATGGAAACTGGCGGCATGAAAGGCCGTAGAAAAGAATTAATTAGAGAAGAACTACACCAAATTTTAACAGACGGTTTTGGTGTACAAAATATCCATTCGGAATATGGAATGACCGAATTACTTTCTCAAGCGTATTCTTTAGGAAATGGTGTTTTTGAATGTCCGCCATGGATGCAGGTTTTAATTCGCGATCCAGAAGATGCATTAACCTATAAAAATAACGGAAATACTGGCGGAATCAATGTAATTGACCTCGCCAATATAAACTCTTGCTCTTTTATTGCAACTCAAGATTTGGGCAAAAAGTACGATAACCAAACTTTTGAAGTTTTGGGCCGTTTTGACCATTCGGACATACGAGGTTGCAACCTTATGGTGTATTAATTATTTTGCTACTTGTAAAATAAAATACGTTTTTTTACCTCTTTGTAACAATACAAACTCGTTTTGCAATAAAGCCGATTCGTTTAAAACAAAATCTTCAGCTACTTTTTCTTTATTTACAGATATGGCGTTTTCTTTTAAAGCCCTGCGAACTTCACTATTAGAATTTAAAAAGCCCGTTTTAGACAAGGCGTCAATAATGGTATAATTGTCTAAAAACTCTGCTCTGCTAATTGAAACTAAAGGCACACCATCAAAAATCTCTAAAAAGGTTTTAGCATTTAATGTTTGTAAATCTTCCGAAGTTGTTTTACCAAACAAAATCTCAGATGCTTTTATTGCCGTTTCTAAATCATCTTTGCTATGAACTAAAACAGTAACTTCTTCTGCCAAGCGTTTTTGCAACACACGAACATGCGGTGCTTCTTTATGTTCTGTAATAAGGGCGTCTATTGTTTCTTTGTCTAAAAAAGTAAATATTTTAATGTACTTTTCGGCATCATCATCGGTTGTGTTTAACCAAAATTGGTAAAATTTATATGGAGATGTTTTGTCGGCATCTAACCAAATATTTCCACCTTCAGACTTTCCAAATTTAGAACCATCTGCTTTTGTAATTAACGGGCAAGTTAGTGCAAAAGCCTTCGCTCTGTCTTCCTGATCTACATTCATTCTTCGCACTAATTCTGTACCTGTAGTAATATTTCCCCATTGGTCACTACCTCCCATTTGCAATAAACAGTTGTATTCTTTATTTAAATGATAAAAATCGTAACCTTGTATTAATTGGTAGGTAAACTCCGTAAAACTCATTCCTACTCCATCGTCTCCGCTCAATCTTTTTTTAACAGAATCTTTGGCCATCATGTAATTTACAGTAATACGCTTACCTACATCTCTGGCAAAATCTATAAAAGAAAAATCTTTCATCCAATCGTAGTTATTTACCAAAACCGGAGCATTTGCATCGGTTGCTTCAAAATCTAAAAAACGAGACAATACATTTTTTATACCTTGTACATTATGGTTTAAAGTAGCTTCGTCTAATAAATTACGCTCGTTAGATTTTCCCGAAGGATCACCAATCATACCAGTTGCACCACCCACTAAAGCAATAGGTTTATGACCAAAATTACGCAAATGCATCAACAACAAAATAGGCACTAAACTACCAATATGTAATGAGTCTGATGTAGGGTCAAAACCAATATAAGTTGCCGTAGCCTCTTTTAATAATTGTTCTTCTGTACCAGGCATACTATCATGCACTAAGCCTCTCCACTGTAATTCTGCAACTAGGTTTTTCATCTGTTTTATTGTATTTGTGCAAATATAACAATACACTATAAAATTGACCTACTCATTTTTAAACTATTTTATGATTTTTAAAAAATGAAGGTTATCTTTACAGTATGATATTAGTAACTGGTGCAACCGGACTTGTTGGCGCTCACTTATTACTTCGCTTATGCGAAGAAAAAAAACCTGTAAAAGCTCTTTTTAGAAACGAAAAAAGAAAAGAACTGGTTGCTCAGCTTTTTAAAAAAGCAGAAAGAGAGTCGCTATTCAAAACTATAATTTGGGAAAAAGCAGATATAACAGATACCTCAACTTTAGAACCTGTTTTTAATAATATAAAAACCGTTTATCATTGTGCTGCATTGGTTTCTTTTGACCCGAATAAACAAGATGAAATTTTAAAAACAAACATAGAAGGTACTGCTAACGTAGTTAATTTTTGTTTGGCTTTTAATATCGAAAAACTTTGTTTTATAAGTTCTATTGCTGCCATTGGCGAGCCAAAAGCACCAAATATCATTACAGATGAAACTGCCGAATGGAACCCTGAAAAACCACATAGCGATTATGCCCTTAGTAAATACGGCGCCGAAATGGAAGTGTGGCGAGGTCAACAAGAAGGTCTAAATACTGTAATTGTAAATCCGGGTGTAATTTTTGGTGAAGGCTTTAAAGATGAAGGAAGTCAGCAAATACTTGCTTTGGCTAAAAAGAAATACATTCCATTTACTAACTCAACTTTACCACTAGTTCATGTGAGCGAAGTTATTGATGTACTTATGCTTTTAAACGAAAAGAATATTAGTAACGATAATTTTATTTTAGTTGGAAATCAACCAACATTTGAAGCGTTTTTTAATGCTGTAAAAGATAAATCTAGCCAATTAATTGAGATAAAACCTTGGTTATCTTCGTTGTTTTGGAAGTTGGATTTTTTGCTTAATAAATTAGGCTTAAAAAAGCGTATCTACAGCAAGCAACAGCATCAAACCGCGTTTTCTAAAACAACTTACAGTAGTGCTAAAATAAAAAATACGCTTGACTTTAATTTTACAAAAAGTGAAGCGTATTTTAAGTGGTTGAAATAAAACTACCTGTTTCGTTCTGCTTTATTCCTATTTAATATTTTTAACGGTTGGTTTTTTAACAAGGTATCTGTTTTGGTTTTTTGAATCTCTAAACGCTGTAAAACAGACTCTGTCATTTTTTTATAGGTTTTTATTTGAGCAGCATAATACCTTTGATTATCGTAAAAAGTTATACTATCAATTTTATATTTTTCGAAAATAAAAGTCATTGGATTAATGTTCTTTTCTAGCAGTTTGTGTGGCTGATACCCCTCAATTCCTTGAAGCAAGACTACATCGTACATTACATTTTGCATTGTAGATTCGTCTAAAAGAATAGCCGGCTCTTTAACTTGAACTTTCGCACAAGACGAGACAATTATAAAAACCAGAAAACCAAATAGTACTTTCATTTTAAAAAATATTAATCTCTTTCGAATAACAAACGCTCACCTGCTTTAATTTCTTTTACTTTACCATTAGTATAAACCAGTTGACCATTAACAAAAGTGTGCGATATTCTCGATTTAAAATTCACTCCTCCCATTGGTGACCAACCACATTTATACAATATATTAGATGTATTTACCGTAAAAGGTTGGTTAGGATTCACAATTACTAAATCGGCATAAAAACCTTCTTTAATAAAACCTCTTTTTTCTACTTGAAATAAAATAGCTGGGTTGTGACACATTTTTTCAACGATTCTTTCTATAGAAATTTTACCTTTATGGAAAGCTTCAAACATAGCTAAAATTGCATGTTGAACCATTGGCCCACCAGACGGAGCTTTAGCATATATTTTATTTTGCTTTTCTTCTAAAGTATGTGGAGCGTGATCTGTAGCAATAACATCAATTCTATCATCTAGCAGCGCTTCCCAAATTTTTTCTCTATCATTTGCTGTTTTAACGGCAGGATTCCATTTTATAAAATTCCCCTTAGTAGCATAATCTTCATCAGAAAACCAAAGGTGATGAATACAAACTTCTGCTGTAATTTTCTTTTCTTTTAACGGAATTTTATTGGTAAATAAATCCAATTCTTTTGCTGTAGAAACATGAAAGATATGTAAACGAGCACCTGTTTTTTTTGCTAATTCTATGGCTTTAGATGATGATATATAACAAGCTTCTTCACTTCTAATTTTTGGATGGTTTTCTACAGGGATTTCTTCTCCAAACTCTTCAAGGTATTTTTCTAAATTGTTTTTTACTGTTTCCTCATCTTCACAATGTACAGAAATGAGCATTTTTGTAGATGAAAATATTTTTTCTAAAGCTTCTGTATCGTCAACTAACATATTACCTGTAGATGACCCCAAAAACAATTTAATACCCGCAACATTACGCGGATTGGTTTTTAATAATTCTTCTAAATTAGTGTTTGTACCACCCATCATAAAAGAATAATTTACATACGATGATTTGGCTGCGATTTGATACTTATCTTCTAACAACTCTTGCGTAACCGCATTTGGCACCGTGTTTGGCTGCTCAATAAATGAGGTAATTCCACCTGCTGCTGCTGCTCTACTTTCCGACTCTATATCGCCTTTATGCGTTAGACCTGGCTCTCTAAAGTGAACCTGATCATCAATAGCACCTGGTATTAGGTAATTTCCTTCCGCGTCAATCACAACACAGTCGGATGATTTTAAGCTAATTTGAGGAGCAATTTCTTTAATAATTTTATCTTCAATAAAAACATCTCCTTCTGTGATAACTCCTTCGTTTACGATTTTGGCATTCTTTATTAAGTAACTTTGCATGATTGGGATTATAATGTATTTAAACTTTTTTGAATTCGTAATTTAATAACACCTAAAACAGCTTCTTTAATAATAGATCCACTCATTTTAGACTGCCCTCTTACCCTATCGGTAAATATAATTGGGACTTCTTTTATTTTAAATTGAGCTACGTACGCTCTATATTTCATTTCAATTTGAAAAGCATAACCAATAAATTTTATTTTATTTAGGTCTAACTTTTGTAAAACGGCAATTTTATAACCAACAAAACCTGCTGTAGCATCATGAATTTTCATGCCTGTAATTAAACGGACGTACCATGAGGCAAAATAAGACAAAAGAACACGTTGTAAAGGCCAGTTCACAACATTTACACCCGTAGAATATCGAGAACCAATAACTACATCTGTTCCATTTTCTAGTTCTTCTAATAGTTTAACTAGGTCATTTGGGTCATGCGAAAAATCAGCATCCATCTCGAAAACAGTGTCGTAATTATTTAGTAAAGCCCATTTAAAACCATGAACATAAGCTGTTCCTAAACCTTCTTTTTTGGCTCTAACCTCTAAAAAAAGTCTGTTGTTAAAATTTGAAATAGCGTTTTTTACAATTTCAGCTGTTCCGTCAGGAGAGTTATCGTCTACAATTAAGACGTCAAATTTTTTCGGCAAAGAAAGTACAGCCTCTATAATTAAAGCTATGTTCTCTTTTTCGTTAAAAGTTGGAATAACTACTACGTTTTTGCTCATTTTTTTTACTATTCGCAATTGCAAAAATAGTGCAAAAAAAGGCAATTACTTCATAAAAAAATATAATAGTTTCTTAAAAGGTAAATTTGTAATTTTGCAAAATATGGAAACTATTGAATATCAACTGCGTTTTATAAAGACTCAAGATTGGGCCATTTTGCTGTTTGCAGTTTCGGTTATTATAGTTGCTGTAAACAGAACTTTATTTAGCAACAAGTTCTTCGATTTCATTCGATTAGCCGTATCGGACAAGTATATAAGAACATATAAAAACCCAAGTAATATAAGCAACGGCTTTACAATTGGTTTTTTAGCAATACATTTAATTAATGTAAGCTTTTTTATTCTAATTATTTTAAGTTATTTCGATGTAAAATCTAAATTTGACTTCATAGCTTACATTCAAATTTTCACACTTTTTACGGCTTACACCGCTTGTAAATTTTTAATCGAAAAAATTGTATCAAATACTTTTGCAATAGACAGTTTTACAAATAGCTTTTTGCTTTCGAAAATAAATTATAAGAATTTTTTAGGTTTCATTTTACTACCTATTAACTTGTTATTTTATTTTAACCCGCACATAAATACAGTTATTTTATATTCTGTTGTGAGCTTAATTGTACTAATTAACCTGATAAGCTATTTTACAATAATTAAATTAAATCAAAGTAGTATTGGTAACAAGATATTTTATTTTATTTTGTATCTTTGCACTCTTGAAATAGCGCCCTACTATTTCATATATTATTTGATTACAAACAAATAGAGGAACTATATGTCAAATTTGAAAGTAAAAACAATTTTAGTTTCACAACCAGAGCCTAAAGTAGAAAACTCACCTTATTTTGAATTACAAAATAAATTAAAGGTGAAGATAGATTTTAGACCTTTTATTCACGTGGAAGAGGTTTCTGCTAAAGAAATTCGTTCTCAAAAGATCGATTTATCGCACTTTACAGCTATTATACTTACTAGCCGAAACTCTGTAGATCATTATTTTAGGGTTGCAAAAGAGATGCGCTTTGCCGTTCCAGAAGACATGAAATATTTTTGTCAATCGGAAGCAGTAGCATTCTACTTACAGCGTTATGTTGTGTATAGAAAACGTAAAATTTATGTTGGTAAAAAGGAGTTTGAAGACCTAATTCCAATGATAAAAAAGTACAAAGACGAAAGTTTTTTACTTCCAGCATCAGACCAATTAAACGAAGAAATTCCAGCTGTTTTAAACGGAATAAAAATAAAATGGACACCAGCTGTTTTCTACAAAACAGTAATTAGTGACCTTTCCGATTTAAAAGATGTTTATTACGACATATTGGCGTTTTTTAGCCCATCTGGTATAAAGTCATTATTTGTCAACTTCCCAGATTTTAAACAAAATAACACACGAATTGCTGTATTTGGTCCAACCACTCAAAAAGAAGCCTTAGACCATAATTTACGTATTGATATTTTGGCTCCGTCTAAAGACACTCCGTCTATGACAATGGCAATTGAAAAATACATATTAGAAGCTAATAAAAGTAAATAATACTAATCTCCAAAAACATCAATTGGAAAAGAAAAATCTAGCACCTCTGCCTCTTTAGCATAGGTGCTTATTTGTTTTATACCTTTTTCTAACATTAACGATGTAGAAAACTTTCTACTAACTGCAATTTCTTTTCCTTCTAAAATAATTCTAAAATAAAACTTCCCTTTACCCGATTTAAATCGCATAAAAATTACTTTATCCAATTTATGCTTTAATAATTCTATTGCATGTTCGCACTCAAAACGCAGCTCGTAAGAATTACTTGTGAATATAGTCTTTCCTTTTCTACTCAAGTATTCATACTTATAATCTCCGCTAAGTCGTTTTGTAATTAAATAAGTAGCCATTTGTATATTAAAATATGGGACGTAATAAAGCTCAAAGAAAATAAAAAAAAAGGAATTAAAAAAAGACTCCCTACTTAATACCAAAACAATTAAACAATAGTTAAAAGTAATCGGTTGTGAAAAAAATTAAAAAAGTTAAAGTTTATATCATTATCTTTATGAAAACATAAAATTTATAAAATTAGAAAAAAGTACTTTTTATTAATGCTTTGTAGCTTTGAATTAGCTGTAAACGCACAAGATTATGTAGACATTGTAAAATTTAGTGCAAACACTTCAACTTTAGAAAATGGATTAAATTCTGAAACAAACGTAAACAACTTAAACTTTGAATTATATTACCCAAAAGAAATAAATGAAAACTTAGTTTTAATTACGGGTATAACTGCAGAAAACACAAATTTAAATTTACAACCATTTTTCGAAAGAACAAGTATTACAATGACTCGTTTAAACTTGGGCGCAAAATACAAGCACAATGAAAAATGGTCTGGAACGTATGTTTTATTACCAAAACTGGCTTCCGATTTTGATGCTTTAGGATCTAAAGATTTTCAGTTTGGTGCAATTGTAGTTATGGATTACACTGTAAGTGAGAACTTTAAATATAAATTTGGAGCATATAGTTCTACTGAAAATTTTGGAACAACGTTAACACCAATTATTGGACTTTGGCATAAATCTAAAAATAAAAAGCTTTATATAAATGCTACTTTACCTATTCGAATGGATGTAAACTATTCTGTTGCTGAAAAAGTAAGCTTAGGTGCTGATTTATTAACATCTATTAAATCGTATAACGTTAGTTTTAATCAATATGTACAAGAAGAATCTATTCGTTTTGGATTTTACGCACAATACAAAATGCTAGATAATTCTTTGCTATTAAGAGCCAAATTAGGATACGACACAACCGATTATGGCCTCTATAATCAAGGCGATACTATTGGGCTACAAGTGTTAACTTTTCAGGTTGGTGGAGACGACAGAAACCGAATAAATAAGGAATTTTTAGCTGCACCTTACTTTGGTGGAGACTTAATTTACAGATTCGATTTAGGTAATAGAAAATAAATTATAAAAATCTTTTCAAAAGCCCTCTAAATTTAAAATTTAGAGGGCTTTTATATTAAAATTGCTCGTACCAACTAAAATTTTGATTAGAAATTGCGTCTTTCTCTTTATTTAAATGTTCTAAAAATGCCAAAGAACTAGGCGAATGTTTTTTCCCTTTAAGCCAAATTAAACTCCAAGTTGTTTTTATTGGTAAACCATTAACGGGTATTATGTGAAGTTCTTTTTGCAAAATTTCGTTTTTTATGCCAATTATTGGCATAATAGAATAACCTAAACCAGCCAATAAAGCTTGTTTTACGGCTTCGTTTGTGGCTAGTTTTAATTTTTTTAAAACTTTTAATTCTTTACTTGCTATAAAGGCTTCCATTGTTTGTCTAGTTCCTGAGCCTTCTTCTCTAAATATAAAAGGCAGTTTTTCTAAATCAACTGTATTGTTTATATCAATTTTGTTATTTCCTACGAGGTATAATTTATTTTGTAAAAGATCTAACTTTTCTATATTTAAATCATTGGGTAATATAGATACCAATGCAAAATCTACTTCGTTGTTTTCTAAACTTTTAATAACCTTGTTTTTATTGGTTACATCCATTAAAAGTTCAATTCCTGTATTTTCGTTTATAAACGAAGACAAAAAATAAGGCATTACATATTTACCAGTAGATACAACCGATATTTTTAATCGGCCTGTTAGCTGTCCTTTGTAGGCAAGTGTTTTATAATTAATTGCGTAAACCTGATTTATAATACTTTCGGCAGATTGTGCAATCTCTTTACCAAAATCGGTTATAAATATTCTGCGACCCACCACTTCTGTTAAAGGTATCTCGAACTGATTTTGAAAGTTTTTTAGCTGAATAGACACTGCAGGTTGCGTTAAATGCAACTCTTCTGCGGCTTTTGTTATGCTGTTGGTTTGCACTATTTTTAAAAAAATATTCAGTTGGTTTAATGTATAGTTCATAAATATATTTTATCTATTTCATTACAAATATAAATAAAAATTTATCAATTGTAAATAGCACCTTTGCATTGTAAAAAAACCAACTAAACACCTTATTATGAATTTAGATTTACTAATTGACAATTTAACAAACCCTGCATTATTGTTTTTTATTTTAGGACTTATTGCTGTTTACTTAAAAAGCGATTTGGAAATTCCAGAAAATTCTTCAAAATTTATTTCGCTGTATTTACTTTTTGCTATTGGTTTTAAAGGTGGGCAAGAGTTATCACATGAAGCATTTACAACAGAAGTTTTTATGTCTATGTTGTTTGGTATTATACTTTCTATGGCTGTGCCAATTTATACTTTTTTTATATTAAAAAAACGATTGGGTGTATATAATGCGGGGGCAATAGCTGCCGCTTACGGTTCGGTTAGTGCGGTTACTTTTGTTACTGCAGTTTCTTATTTAGATTCGGTTGGTTTGCACATGCACGGACACATGGTTGCTATTATGGCATTAATGGAATCACCAGCTATTATAATTGGTTTGGTGCTTATTTCTATATTTAACAAAGAAGAAACTACTAAAATTAAAAAACGAGAAGTCTTTAAACACTCTTTTACCAATGGTAGTGTGCTTTTAATTTTAGGAAGTTTGGTTATTGGTTTTATGGCAAATGCACAGCAAGCAGAAGGTATAAAGCCATTTACAGATGATATTTTTAAAGGGTTTTTAGCTATTTTCCTTTTAGATATGGGAATAACAAGTGGTAGAAAATTAAAATCGTTTTTCTCTTTTGGTTGGTTCCCATTTATATTTGCCTTTTTTATACCGCTTATAAATGGTAGTATTGTTGCAATTATTAGTTCGTTTGTTACAGACGATGTGGCTAATAGATTTGTGTTTGCCATACTTGCTGCAAGTGCATCTTATATTGCGGTTCCTGCTGCCATGAAAATATCTGTTCCAAATGCTAACCCTGGTTTGTATTTACCTATGGCTTTGGCGGTTACTTTTCCCGTAAATATTACTATTGGTATGCCTATATATTTTATGATTATTCAGCAGTTTTAGTTTTTACTTTAAATACAAAAAAATATCCTTAGTTTTTGCTAAGGATATTTTTTTATAGATGTTTTACATAGTGCTTATTGTTCAAGATCAAATTTTACTGATGAATTAAAAATGATAGGCTTTTCTTTATAATGCATCATTACTTCAAGGTTCAATTTATTATCCTCAAGTGATTTTGGTGTGAAATTAATATTAAATCTAGTTTTATTGTTGGTTCCCACCTTCGTTTTTTTGTTATCATTAATTGTATAAATTTCATATTCTGGTAATTTTCTATTATGAGTCTGAAATAACATTACAACATTATTATCTTTTCCGACTTTTAAAACTGTTTTGTCAGCTATTCCAATTAATATTTGTGATTGTAAAAAATCTTCTTCAAAATCTGACAGAGAATCTTTTAAAACTTTGACTTGATTTTGTAATATTAAATTTTCATTTATCAACGTGTCAATTTTTTTGTCATTAGAGTTGTTACAACTTAGTGTGAATATAAATAAAATGATAAGTAAAGT
>CBFIIG010000022.1:15319-18130 GCA_965662615.1 Flavobacterium sp. | reverse complement strand
TTCGGCTTCATCGGTTAAGTTTTCTGTTCCTTTTAATACGGCTTTTGTTACATCGTTTATACTAACAATCAAAGTAGCTGTCATTGCAGGGTTTGCTAATTCTGCATTTTTAGTAGCTGCCCAAAAACCGTCTTGTAAATAATCGTGCTCTACAGACGAGTGGGTTTGAATGGCGTCGTAACCACAATGGTGATTGGTAAGCATTAAACCTTCATTCGAAATAATTTCGGCAGTACAACCGCCATCAAAATGTACTATGGCATCTTTTAAACTAGAGGTGTTGGTGTTGTAAATGTCTTCGGCAGACATTTTCATTCCTAAATTTTTCATTTCGGTTTCGTTCATTCCGTCCAATAAATTAGGAAGCCACATTCCGCCTTGTTGCGCTTGTAAACTAATGGCAAATAAGAATAGTAAAAAGTGTATTTTTTTCATATTTAAATTATTTTTGGTTTAAGAAGTTTAGTATAGTTTGGGTTGCCCCTTTGTTTTCTTGTACAAAAGCAGCACAAATGCTGCCTTTTACCTGCAGTTCTTTTGGGTTATTTATTAAACGATTAAAAAGTAGTTCTAGTTCGTTTTTAGTTGATATGGAAACACAACCGCCTAAATTAACTAAAGCAGTAGCTTCTGTAAAATGGGAATAGTTTGGGCCAATTGCAATTGGAACTCCAAACGTGGCGGGTTCCAAAATATTGTGAACGCCTGGGTTTCCAAATCCGCCACCCACATATGTAATATCGGCGTAAGCATATATTTTTGTAAGCAAACCAATAGTGTCAATTATAAAAACATCAAATTCAGCTAGGTTTTTATCTTCTTTTTCAGAAAACAACACCGTTTTTTTAGAAATACGACTTTTTAATTCTTCAATTTCGTTGGTTTTTATATTATGTGGAGCAATAATAAATTTTACATCGTGCGAACACGAATTAATATAGTCTATTAAAATAGCTTCGTCTTTTGCCCAAGAGCTACCAATTACAATTGTTTTTTTATTGTTTTTAAAAATTCCTATAAAATCTAACGTGTTGTTTTGCTCTAAAATTGTAGCAACACGGTCAAAACGGGTATCGCCTGCTAGCGTAATATTAGAAAAATTTAGTTGTTTTAAAAGTAAAAAAGAACTTTCATTTTGCACAAAAAAATGATTGAATGCGGTTAATGCTTTTCGGTAAAAACCGCCATACCATTTAAAGAATAATTGTTTTTTTCTAAATATCCCCGAAATTAAATACGTTTCTATGTGTTGCTTTTTGAGTTGGTTGAGGTAATTGGGCCAAAATTCGTATTTAATAAAAAATACTTTTTTGGGTTGTACCGTTTTTAAAAAGCGTTTTGCATTGTAAATAGTGTCTAAAGGTAAATAGACAACACAATCTGCAATGGAGTGATTTTTTCTAACCTCATAGCCAGATGGTGAAAAAAAACTAACTAAAATTTGAAGTTCAGGTTGTTCTTTTTTTAACGCTTCCATAATAGGTAAGCCTTGTTCAAACTCTCCCAAAGAAGCGGCATGAAACCAAAAGGTTTCTTTTTTTGGGTTTAATTTTGTTTTTAGTTCTTCCCAAACATTTTTTCTGCCGTTTACAAACAAACTCATTTTTTTAGAAAACTGAGCCGATACCCATAAAATGGGCGTTGCAATGAACCAAACTAAATTATAGACCAAAAACATTTGTTGTTAAATTTTTCGCTAAAATACGTTTCTTTACCGAAATATGAATTAGTACCGCTTATTTTCTTATTTTTGTTGTACTTATTTAAATGAGTATTTTTTATGAAAAAACTTCAAATGGTTGACTTAAAAAGTCAATACGAAAAAATAAAAGAAGAAGTTAATGCTTCTATTCAAAGTGTTTTAGAAACCAATACCTATATTAATGGCCCATTGGTACATGAGTTTCAAGCCGATTTAGAAAAATATTTAGGTGTAAAACACGTAATTCCATGCGCAAACGGAACAGATGCTTTGCAAATTGCCATGATGGGCTTGGGTTTACAGCCAGGTGATGAGGTAATTACAGCCGATTTTACCTTTGCTGCAACCGTAGAAGTTATTGCACTTTTGCAATTAACACCCGTTTTGGTTGATGTGGATATCAATAATATGAATATTTCCATTGAAGCTATTAAAAAAGCCATTAATCCTAAAACAAAAGCAATAGTTCCAGTTCATTTATTTGGTCGTTCTGTAAATATGGATGCGATTATGGAAATTGCTAAGGAGCATAATTTATTTGTAATTGAAGATAATGCACAAGCTATTGGCGCAGATTATAAAGCGAAAGACGGAAGCAAACAAAAAGTTGGAACTATAGGGCATGTGGGGGCAACTTCATTTTTTCCTTCTAAAAACTTAGGTTGCTACGGAGATGGTGGAGCTATTTTTACCAATGACGATGCTTTGGCACATACCTTACGTGGAATTGTAAATCACGGAATGTATGAACGTTATCATCATGATGTTGTAGGTGTAAATTCTCGTTTAGACAGTATGCAAGCAGGCGTTTTAAAAGCAAAATTACATCATTTAGATGCGTATAATGCGGCACGCCAAAATGCAGCAAGAAAATATACAGCAGCTTTAGGCGTTAATCCAAATATTATTGCACCTAATATATGTGATACTTGTGATTGCCACGTTTTTCATCAATATGTGATTCGAATAACAAACGGAAAGCGTGACGGACTTTTGGCTCACTTGCAAAGTAAACAAATTCCATGTGCAATTTATTACCCGATTCCGTTACACAAACAAAAAGCGTATACAGATGCTCGTTATAAGGAAGCAGATTTCCCTGTAACCAA
>CBFIIG010000022.1:0-15309 GCA_965662615.1 Flavobacterium sp. | reverse complement strand
AGACGAAGTAATTGCTTTACCAATGCATACGGAATTAGACGACGAGCAAATTAAATTTATAACCGATTCTATTTTAGAGTTTGTGTAAAAAAACAAATATGAAAATTTTAGTAACAGGTGGTTTAGGTTTTATAGGTTCGCACACCGTTGTGGAGCTTCAAGAAAAAGGACACGAAGTTGTTATAATTGATAATTTATCCAACTCAAGTATATCCGTTTTAGATGGCATTAAAAATATAACGGGAATAAAACCAGTTTTCGAGAACTTAGACGTTCGAAATAAACAAGCTGTTCAAGATTTTTTTAAAAGTCATCAAGATATAGCGGGTGTTATACATTTTGCTGCTTCTAAAGCGGTTGGAGAAAGTGTAGAAAACCCACTTTTATATTATGAAAACAATATAAATGCATTGGTTTATTTGTTGCAAGAACTAACTAAACTAGAAAGTGCTAATCTTATCTTTAGTTCGTCTTGTACAGTTTATGGTCAGGCCGAAAAAATGCCAATAACAGAAGATGCTCCTGTACAACAAGCTATGTCGCCTTATGGAAATACCAAACAAATTGGAGAAGAAATAATTACTGATGTGGCTAAAGTCACAAATTTAAATGCGGTTTTATTGCGCTATTTTAATCCGATTGGAGCACATAATTCTACCGAAATAGGTGAATTACCTTTGGGGGTTCCTCAAAATTTAGTGCCTTTTATTACGCAAACTGCAATTGGTTTACGAGAGCAATTATCAGTTTTTGGTAACGATTACCCAACGCCAGACGGAACTGCAATTAGAGATTATATTCATGTAGTAGATTTAGCAAAAGCACATGTTGTTGCTTTAGAACGTTTGTTGCAAAAAAAAAATAAAGAGGTTGTTGAAACTTTTAATTTAGGAACAGGAAAAGGAAGTTCGGTTTTAGAAGTAGTACAAACATTTGAAAAAGTTACAGGGGAAAAGGTGAATCATAAAATTGTAGCGCGTAGAGAAGGCGATATTACTCAGGCTTATGCAAATACCGACAAAGCCAATACTGTTTTAGGCTGGCAAGCACAACTCACACTTGCAGAAGCTTTAGATAGCGCTTGGAAATGGGAACAGAAAATTAGAAAATAAAAATATTTTTGCTTTTATTTGGTTGTAAAATAGTTGATTATGAGTTCTAAAAAAATAAACTCTCTAAAAATTGAGGAACCTGCTACAACCTACAAATCACCTTCAACACAAAAAGGTATTGGAGAAAATTTTGATTTTGACAAAGAATTCGCCAAAGGTTTAACGGTTGAAGAAGCAAGGGCACTTTCTAAAAGTAAAATTAGAGAATGGTGGGGAAAATAAAAAATAATTTCAATGAAATTATTTTTTATTTAGACAAACTAATTAATCAACTTTATTATAAAGAATACTTTGGTTTTATTGAAACTGCTGACCATTATGTAGATAGTATTTATAGTTTTATGGAAAATGATATTCATACTTTTCCTCATAAAAAAAACTTCCAAAAAGTTACATTACTTAAGGTCTAATTTCATTTTCAATAATTCAAATAAAAGAACAACATGGTATGTTTTTTTGAAAAGTCAAACAATAATTATTTAATTACAGGAATTTTGAATAACCATTGTTTAGAAGCAAAATTTATTTAATCTTCAATAACAAATTAGGATCTGGACAGTTGGTTTTATAAAAATCAAATGTGTTTAAACTACAAACCCCAGGGTAGTCGCCGTTTTTATCTTCCAAGTCTTTTATAATTTGAAAATGCAAATGTGGGGCATAGTCACCGTTTATAGGTGCAGCACCCAATTTTGCAATACATTCGCCTTTTTTTACCGTTTTACCTTCATAGCAATTCATTAAACTCTCGGCAGATAAATGGCCATAAAGCGTATAAAAAGTAGTGTCTTTATAGGTGTGTTTTAAAATAATAGTAGGGCCATAATCACTCAAGGCGGTGTTGTTTTTAAAACTGTGAATTGTGCCGTCTAAAGCTGCTAAAACAGCTGTTCCTGCTTTAATCCATAAATCAATACCCAAATGAATATTGCGATCGCTGGCTTCGTTTTTGGTAAAAATAGCACTCCTTTTGTATAGGTTCCTTTTTTCTAAATAACCACCAAAAGCCACTTTAGCTTTTTGTTTTACTAGATGCTTTTCTATAAAATGTTCAAAAACATGGGCATCAGTAGGATTTAGTTTTAAAAGGTCCGTAGCCTCGCTAGACAAATCTATTGGTGTGTAATTTGTATAGTCAATAGAAGCATCGACAACTTTGCTTGGCTTTAGCTCTAAAAGTAATTTTTCAAAATCATTCATTATGTAAAAGTAAAAATCCCCAATTAATAAATTGAAGATTTCTAAAGTTATTTTTTAAAAAAGTTAAGCCGAAAAAGTTTCCGCTTCACTATTTATTTTTTTAACCAAGCCAACCAGAACTTTACCAGGCCCAACTTCAGTAAATAATGACGCACCATCCGCAATCATTTGGTTTACAGACTGCGTCCATTTTACAGGAGCCGTAAGTTGTGTAATAAGGTTTTTCTTGATTTCTGCTGGGTCAGACACCGCAGTAGCCGTTACGTTTTGGTAAACCGGACAACTCGGAGTAGAAAAAGTAGTTGCTTCAATAGCAGCGGCTAGTTCAGCTCTTGCAGGCTCCATCATAGGGGAATGAAATGCTCCGCCAACAGGTAAAATTAAAGCTCTTTTTGCACCCGCTTCTTTCATTTTTTCACAAGCTGTTTCAACCGCTTTGTATTCACCCGAAATTACCAATTGCCCCGGGCAGTTGTAATTTGCAGCCACCACAACACCATCTACAGATGCGCAAATATCTTCTACAATTTTGTCGTCTAAATTTAAAACTGCCGCCATGGTAGAAGGTGTAATTTCACAAGCTTTTTGCATAGCTAAAGCACGTTGTGATACTAATTTTAAGCCGTCTTCAAAAGACAAAGTGCCATTAGCAACCAATGCCGAAAACTCACCTAAAGAGTGACCTGCCACCATTTCTGGGTTAAAATTTTCTATTGTTTTAGCTAAAATAACCGAGTGTAAAAACACTGCAGGCTGCGTTACTTTGGTTTCCTTTAATTGCTCCGCAGAACCTTCAAACATAATATCGGTAATTCTAAATCCTAAAATAGCATTTGCCTGTTCAAAAAGCGTTTGTGCCAATTCCGAACTCTCGTATAAATCCTTACCCATACCTGTAAATTGAGCCCCTTGACCCGGAAAAATATATGCTTTCATACCCTTTAGTTTTAAGTTTTATAGAGCAAAAATAACATTTTTTTTAGGAGCAGCAATAATTCGGCTTTTTTATAATAGTTCGTCCCGCCATTCGCTTTATCTGTGGGCTACGCCACACAGGATGTCGCTACTGTCGGGGCTAAAAGCTAAAGCTGTTTTGTGTTTGTTTAAAATACATTTCTACCTATATATTATAGCCGCAATCCCAATATTAAAAAAAAACGACTACTTTTGTGCAAATTTAAAAAACCAAAATGGCAAAAAATTTAGTAATAGTAGAGTCACCTGCAAAGGCAAAAACCATAGAAAAATTTTTAGGAAAAGACTATCAAGTTGAATCCAGTTATGGGCATATAGCAGACCTACCGTCCAAAGAAATGGGAGTAGATATAGAAAATGGCTTTAAACCCAAGTATCAAGTATCTTCAGACAAAAAGGCTTTGGTAAAAAAACTAAAAGATTTAGCTAAAAAAGCAGATACCATTTGGTTGGCTTCCGATGAGGACCGAGAGGGAGAAGCCATAGCGTGGCACTTGGCAGAAGAGTTGAAATTAGACCAAGCCAAAACCAAGCGTATTGTATTTCACGAAATCACAAAATCGGCTATTTTAAAAGCTATAGAAACACCAAGAACCATAGATTATAACTTGGTAAATGCTCAACAAGCTCGACGTATTTTAGACCGTTTAGTAGGTTACGAATTATCACCTGTACTTTGGAAAAAAGTAAAAGGAGGTCTTTCTGCTGGGCGTGTGCAGTCTGTTTCTGTCCGTTTATTGGTAGAAAGAGAAAGAGATATTCAAAACTTTAATGCCGAAGGTTCGTTTAGTGTTGTAGCAGAGTTTGCTAATAAAGCAGGTAAAACGTTTAAAGCCAAATTAGCAAAAAACTTAGCTACTTTAGAAGAAGCAACTCAGTTTTTAGAGCAAAATAAAAAAGCAGCTTTTTCGGTAGCAGATTTAGAAACAAAGCCAACTAAGAAATCACCAGCGGCGCCCTTTACAACGTCAACCTTACAACAAGAAGCCGCCCGTAAATTATATTTACCTGTTGGAATTACCATGCAAATTGCACAGCGTTTGTACGAGGCAGGACATATAACATATATGAGAACCGATTCGGTAAATCTTTCTAAAGATGCCATGAATGCGGCACAAGCCGAAATTGAGCATTCGTATGGGAAAGAATACAGCAAGCCCCGCAAATACAATTCAAAAAGCAAAGGGGCACAAGAAGCGCACGAAGCCATTAGACCAACTAATATGGCAAATCACACTTTAAATATAGATAGAGATCAGGCACGTTTATACGATTTAATTTGGAAACGTACCTTGGCATCGCAAATGAGTGATGCACAGTTAGAACGTACTAATGTAAAAATTGATGCTTCAACACATAAACAACAGTTTAGCGCAACAGGTGAGGTTTTAAAATTTGATGGCTTTTTAAAAGTGTATTTAGAAGGTCATGATGACGATGAAGAGGAACAAGAAGGTATGTTACCTGCTTTAAAGGTAAACGAAGCTTTGGTGCAGAACTATTTAACGGCTACCGAGCGTTTTTCTAAACCACCAGCACGTTATACAGAAGCATCTTTAGTGAAAAAATTAGAGGAATTAGGTATCGGTCGTCCTTCGACTTATGCACCAACTATTTCTACAATAATCAATAGAAATTATGTAGAAAAAGGAACAATGGAAGGGCAAGAAAGAGCTTATCGTCAATTGGTTCTGGAGGCAGAAGCAATAAAAGTAAAAGATTTAGTTGAAGTACACGGTTCCGACAAAGGTAAGTTAGTGCCAACGGATATTGGAATTATAGTTAACGATTTCTTGGTTACTAATTTCGAAACCATTTTAGATTATAATTTTACAGCAAAAGTAGAGCAAGATTTTGACGAAATTGCCGAGGGTAAAGAGGATTGGACAAAAATGATGCAAACATTTTACAATCATTTTCATCCAAAAGTAATAGATGTTGCCGAGAATGCAGAACGCGAAAGCGGAGAACGAATTTTGGGCACGCACCCAACGTTAAATAAGCCTGTATTGGTTCGTTTGGGTAAATTTGGACCAATGGCTCAAATTGGTGCAGCAGACGATGAAGAAAAGCAATTTGCAAGTTTATTGCCAGAGCAAAATTTAGGAACAATCACATTAAACGAAGCTTTAACTTTGTTTTTATTGCCTAAAGCATTGGGTAATTATCAAGGTGAAGAAGTAGAAGTGAATAATGGTCGTTTCGGACCTTATGTTCGTTTTGGTAAAATGTTTATTTCTTTACCAAAAGGAGAAGAGCCGTTAGACGTTTCTATTGATAGAGCGGTAGAGTTAATAAAAGAAAAATTAGAAGCAGATGCTCCTATTGCAACATATAGAGAATTACCTGTTCAAAAAGGAGTTGGTCGTTTTGGTCCGTTTTTAAAATGGAACAGTATGTTTATAAATGTGAATAAAAAATACAATTTCGATAATCTTTCGCAAGCAGATATTGTAGAGTTAATTGAAGATAAAATTCAAAAAGAAATTGATAAAGTAATCCACAATTGGGAGGACGAAGGCATTCGTGTAGAAAAAGCACGTTGGGGACGCTCTGTTATTCTAAAAGGAAAAACTAAAATAGAATTAAGTAAAGATGTTGATGCTGCAGCACTTTCTTTAGAAGAAGTGAAAGCATTAATTGAGAAAAAAGCACCTGCAAAAAAGCCAGCTGCAAAGAAAGCAACAACTAAAAAAGCAACTGCTAAGAAAAAATAAGAATGTTTGAGCTACTAAAGCCTGTTTCTGAAGAAATTTTAAACTTTTCTGCAACGTTAAGTGAGTATGCGCTTGGTCAAAAAATAATTAAAAACGGTAGTAATGAATTTCCAGATTTAGATGGAGTTCAAATTGCATTATTAACCGTAGAAGATAATAGGGGAAATAATGAATTAGTTCCAACAGATTTTACTAATTTCAGAAAGCAATTTTACAGTTTATTTCCTGGAAATTGGAAAGTTGTTATTGCAGATTTAGGAACAATTAAACAAGGAGAAACATTACAAGATACCTACTTTTTAGTTAAATCAACAACAGAAATGTTGTTGAAAAATAATATAATTCCATTAGTTATTGGCGGAACCCAAGATTTAACCTATCCATTGTATAGAAGTTACGATAATTTAGATCAAATGGTTAATTTGGTAGCTATAGATTCGGTTTTCGACTTTCAAAGAGCGGATGGTACTTTGGCATCGGGTTATTTAAATCGTATCATTAGCGAAGAACCAAATAACTTATTAAACTTTGCTAATTTAGGGTATCAGTCTTATTATAATGCACAAGAAGAAGTTGATTTAATAGAAAAATTATATTTTGAGTCTTATAGGCTGGGTGAAGTTAGTTCAGATATTTCAATTGCAGAACCGGTTTTAAGAGACGCCGATTTAGTAAGTGTAGATTTAAAAGCAGTAGAGGGTCAATATTCAGGAATTACTAATCCTGAATTACCGAATGGTTTTTCTGGGAAAGAAATATGCAAGTTGGTTCACTATGCCGGAATCAGTGATAAAGTAAGCTCTTTTGGGGTTTTTAATTTTGAAAATTCAAATAAAAGTAGTGTTCTTGTTTCGCAAATGGTTTGGTATTTTATAGAAGGTTTTGCTCACAGAGCATTCGATTATCCTTTTGAAAATAAAAAAGATTACTTGCGATACACCGTGCCAATAGAAAATGATGAAGATATGGTGTTTTATAAAAGCCCAAAATCTGGAAGATGGTGGATTGAAGTATCAAATTATTCAAAAGCGCATAATAAATATAAAAAACACACGTTATTACCTTGTTCAGAGTCTGATTATTTTCAGGCATGTGAACAACAAATTCCAGAAAGATGGTGGAAAGCCATTAGAAAAGAATTAATTTTATGAATTTAAAAAAATACATTTAACAAGTTTTTATGTTAAATATTGATTTTATTTAATAAAAAAATTGTTTAATAAAAAATAATTGAATAGGTTTACGCCCTTAAAACAAGTTACATTTAACCCATTTTCATATGAAGAAGTTAGTTGCATTAACAGCAATCTTATCATTATTAATTAGTTGCGGATCCAATGATCGCGGAGAAGTAGTAGGATCTAAAGGAAAAAGCTGGAAATCTGAGAAGCCATACGGAATGGCATTAATCCCGGGTGGAGCATTTATTATGGGTAAATCAGACGATGATTTAGCCAATATACAAGACGCACCAACCAAAACGGTTACTGTTCGTTCTTTTTACATGGATGAAACAGAAATTACTAATGACGAGTACCGTCAATTTGTAGAATGGGTAAAAGATTCTATTACTAGAACACGTTTAGCTATATATGCAGATGAGCAAGATAAAAAACCTGGAGACGGTGGTTTAGGTGAATTCGCGTTTTTAGAAGCAGAAGAAGCGGATATGACTCCATATCAAAAATACATGTACGATAATTATTATAGTATAGGTACGGATGATGATATGTATGCGTACAAAAAACTTAACCATAAAGTTAAGCTAATCAAAGACCCATCTAAATATCCAGATGTTGAATATGTTGAGGTAATGGATACCTTGTATTTGCCAGAATCAGAGTCTTATAATGGGTTAAAGACTTTTGATGTTTCAAAATTAGTTTTCAAATACAGAGATGTAGATTGGAATAAAGCGGTTAAGAAAAAAGGACGTAAAGGACTTTATGATGAAAACCTTCCTATTGAAATTTATCCTGATACAACAGTTTGGATTAAAGATTTTGCTTATTCATATAATGAACCAATGCACAACGATTATTTTTGGCACTCTGCTTATGGAGATTATCCAGTAGTTGGTGTAACTTGGGAAAAAGCAAGAGCTTATTGTGCTTGGAAAACATTATATAAAAATGCTTATATCAAAACACAAAAAGGTAGAGAT
Organism: Flavobacterium sp.; assembly: GCA_965662615.1. GTDB lineage: Bacteria > Bacteroidota > Bacteroidia > Flavobacteriales > Flavobacteriaceae > Flavobacterium. Next base: position 7,141 of record CBFIIG010000022.1, on the reverse strand, counting down.
CAAATCAACTCTTTCCGTTTACCATCTGAGGCGGAGTGGGAATATGCAGCAAGAGGTGGTATTGCTTCGGCAACTTTCCCATGGGGAGGTCCTTATGCTCACAATGACAGAGGGTGTTTTTTAGCTAACTTTAAGCCAAATAGAGGAGACTATGCTGCAGACGGTGCTTTATATACTGTAGAAGCAGATGCATTTGAGCCAAATGATTTTAACTTATACAATATGGCAGGTAACGTAGCGGAATGGACTATGAGTTCTTACGATGCTACTGCTTATGAATTTGTATCTACAATGAATCCAAACGTTTCAGATAAAAACAACCAACGAAAAGTGGTTCGTGGAGGTTCATGGAAAGACGTAGGCTATTCATTGCAAGTTTCTACTCGTGATTATGAGTATGCAGATTCTGCAAGAAGTTATATCGGTTTCAGAACCGTACAAGATTTTATGGGAACGCAAGTAACTGGCGGTCGCCCTAACTAAAAAAGTATTTTAACCAAATAATTATACAATAACTTAACTAACAAATTAAAATTTTAAATTATGGCAATTTTATCAAAAGGAGTAATGAATTTCCTATATGGAATGGGGGCAGCGGTAGTAATCGTAGGAGCACTTTTTAAATTAATGCACTGGCCTGGTGCTGGACCAATGCTTATTGTAGGTTTATTAACTGAGGCATTTATTTTCGGTTTATCTGCATTTGAAGCTCCAGAAAAAGATTTAGACTGGTCTTTAGTTTACCCAGAATTAGCAGGAGGTGACACAAAAGGGAAAAAAGTAAAAGCTGAAAACCCAACAGAAGCACAAGGTTTATTATCTCAAAAATTAGATAACTTACTTAAAGATGCGAAAATTGATGGTCAATTAATGGAAAGTTTAGGATCAAGCATCCGTAACTTTGAAGGAGCTGCAAAAAGCATCTCACCAACAATAGATTCAATGGCTTCACAAAAGAAATATTCTGAAGAAATGTCTCAAGCTGCTGCTCAAATGGAAGCGTTAAACAGTTTATACAAAGTACAATTAGAAAGTGCATCTCGTAATGCAGAAGCAAACAAAGAAATTGCAGATAACGCATCTAAATTAAAAGAGCAAATGCAGTCTATGACATCTAACATAGCTTCTTTAAATTCTGTTTACGGAGGAATGTTAACTGCAATGAACAACAGATAATTAGTTCTATTACTAATATTTATTAATAAAAAAACTAATTTAAAATGGCAGGAGGAAAATTAACCCCTAGACAGAAGATGATTAACCTAATGTACTTGGTTTTCATCGCAATGTTGGCATTAAATATGTCAAAAGAAGTATTAACAGCATTTGGAAATTTTAATGAGAAATTTACAGAATCGAATACTTTGACAGACAGATCAAACGAAAAATTAATTGCAACTCTAAATTTAAAAGCAAGCGATGAGCCTGCTAAGTTTGGTACACCTGCAAAATTGGCAGGAAATGTTTCAAGTGTTTCTAAAGAGTTTATCAAATTTTTAGAATCAGTAAAATCAGAAGTAACTGAAGGTTTTGAAATCGATCCTAAAACAGGTAAGTTACCTTTTGAAGCTATGGATAAGTCAACTATTGACGAAAAATGGTTTCAAGGTGATGGATATAGCCCTAGAGGAACTGAAATTGTAACTAAAATTAATAACTACGTTTCTGATATTAAGAAGATTTTAGGTAACGATGTTAAATATTTACCTTTTATTACAACTTTAGAAAAGCGTTTTTCTACTGCAAACATTAAAGATAGAGAAGGAGTAAGTAAAAAATATTTAGATTATAAATGTAAAACTTTCCCTGCTGTAAGTACTTTGACTTTCTTAACTTCTATGCAAAACGATGTTAAAAATACTGAGTCTGACGCTTATAATTTATTTTTAGGTAACTCTCTTACAGATGCAGCTTCTATGAAAAATTTCCAAGCATTGGTTATTTTAGATAAGAATGCATATTTTCAAGGTGAAAAAGTTACAGGTAAAGTTGTTTTAGGTAAATACGATGCAAATACAGTTCCAACAAATTTTGTTGGTCCGGGTAGTATAGAAAATGGACAGGCCATTATTTCTACTACAGCTGGAGCTGTTGGTGAACATAAATTAAACGGTAAGTTTACTTTTATGGAAGATGGTAAAGAGGTTCCTTTAGATTTTGCTGGACAGTATGTTGTTGTTCCAAGACCTAATTCTGCTAGTATTTCTGCAGATAAGATGAACGTAGTGTATAGAGGAGTAGATAACCCTATTACTGTTACTTTTGCTGGTATTTCTTCAGATAAAGTTTCTGCTAGTGCACCAGGTTTAAAGCCAGCAGGTGGTGCTGGTAAATACATGATTCGTCCTTCTGGTACTGAAGTAGTTATAGTAGCAACTGGTACATTACCAGATAATTCTAAAGTAACAGATAAACAACTTTTCCGTGTTAAAGGTTTACCAAATCCAACCGGTAAAATTCGTTCAGAGACTTCAGCTAAAGGTTCTGCCGCTAGTTTAGCGAAAAGTACTGTTTCTGCTGAGTTAGTAGATTTCGATTTCCCAGTAACGGTTAGCGTATCAGAATTTACAGTTTCTGTTCCAGGGCAACCTACTATTCGTGTAAGCGGAAGCAGCATGAACGGTCAAGCACAAAGTGCAATTAACAAAGCAAAACGTGGAGATGTAGTTGTTATAGATAACATCAAAGCTAAATTTTCTGGAATTGATCAAATTGCGAGAAGTACTTCTGCAGCAACTTTTGAGATTCAATAGGAAGTTTTAAATAAACTATAAAAAGTTAAAAATGAAATTGAGAAATTTATTATTTATTGTCTTTTGTATATCATTTGCGGATCAAGCTATCGCTCAGTCCAATTTATTAAATGCAAAAACACCTGATCAAATAGGTAAAAAAACGGATGCTGAATTATTAGCAGATAATGATAAGCCATTGCCTTATGGGTATGTGCATGACAGAGATGTTATGTTTGGTAGAAAAGTTTGGGAATACATCGATTTAGATGAACGCGTAAACTTTCCTCTTTATTTTCCTGTTGATGCAAATTTAGGTCCAGACCGTAAACCATTATATGATGTATTGGTTAAAGGAATGGAAGAAGGAACTATAACTGAAGTTTTTAGTGATAGTTATTTTCAAGAAAAAAAATCATTGAAAGATATTAAAGCTTCTTTGACTTTGATAGATACCACAGATGCGGGTAGAGATCAGCTTAATGCTGGTTTAGCTCTTTCTGATGAATTTATTGATGAGTATAAGATTGAAGCTTTTCACGTTGCTGCATACAAAACGGTTGGGTTTTGGTATTTCGATAAGAGACAAGGTGAATTAAAATACCGTCTTTTAGGAATTTGCCCTGTTGTACCAGATGTTTATTCTCTTAAAAATGGGGACGAAAACTTATCTTATGTAGATTTGTTTTGGGTATATTTTCCTTCTTCAAGAGATTTATTGCATTCTTATAATGCATTTAATGCAAGAAATTCGGCTATGCCTTTCTCATTCGATCATTTGTTAAATTCACGTCGTTTTAACGCCGTAATTTACAAAGAAGAAAATGTACTGGCAGACCGTGAAATAAAAGATTACGTTAAAGAAAATGCTCTTATGCAACTTTTGGAATCAGAAGCTGTCAAAGATAAGATTCGTGACTTTGAACATGATATGTGGAGTTACTAAAAAATAAATTTCTCAATTAATTTTAATTCTGAAGTTGGACTTGTTCTAACTTCAGAATTTTTTTTTCAAATACTATGTTAGATTATATAATTGTAGGTTCGGGTTTGGCAGGTATTTCTTTTTCAGAAACACTGTTAAACTCCAATAAATCATTTTGTGTTTTTAATACCAATAAAAATGCATCTACAAAAGTAGCTGCTGGCTTGTATAATTCAGTTATTTTAAAGCGTTTTAACTTAGTTTGGAAGGCACAAGAACAAATTAACTTGCTTCCTCAGTTTTATGGCAACATTGAGCAAAAAACAAACGTTATATTAGATTATAATTTAGAAGTTAGAAAACGTTTTACATCAACAGAAGATCAGAATGAATGGTTTTTTGCTGCGGATAAGCAAAAATTAGAAACTTTTTTAGACGCTCAAATTATTTCAAATTCTAACGAAAATGTAAATGCTCCTTTTGGATTTGGTAAAGTATTACAAACCGGTTATGTAGATGTCTCGTTGCTTTACGATGCTTATCAATTGTATTTAGAAGATTTAGGTGTTTTTCATAATGAAGTTTTCGATTACGATAATTTAATTATGCATTTAGATGGATTCGAATACAATGGTATTAAGACCAAAAATATTGTTTTTGCCGAAGGTTTTGGATTGCACCAAAATCCGTTTTTTAATTTTTTACCATTAGACGGTACAAAAGGCGAATTACTTAAAATTCATGCACCTAATTTAAAGTTAGATTATTGTTTAAACAGTTCACTATTTATTTTGCCAATTGGCAATGACAACTATAAAGTTGCTGCTACGTACAACTGGACAGATAAAGATAGTTTGCCTACAGAAGAAGGTAAAAAGGAATTGTTGGATAAGTTAGACGCTATTATAAATTGTGAGTATACCGTTTTAGAACATTTTGCAGGTGTTCGTCCTACTGTTTTAGACAGAAGACCTTTAGTTGGTGAGCACCCCATTCATAAATCCATGTATATTTTAAATGGATTAGGTACGCGAGGCGTTATGTTAGGCCCTTATTTGGCTCAACTACTTTTTGACTCTATAGAAAATAAAACAGAACTAGACCCACAAGTAGATATTGTTCGTTTTAAAGAAAAGTATTTTTAGTTTACTGTTGATTTTTCCAATCCTTCTCGTAGTTAATAAAAATATTTATCCAAATATTTCTAGATATACGAAGTGAAATAGGTAATGTTAAAATTATTGTTGCCACAATAGCCACAAAAGATACTTTTAAACTACTACCAAAAAAAACATTAGATATAATAAATGCAGCTACTGCAAATGCAATTCCAACACCATAACTTACATACATGGCTCCATAAAAAAAGCCAGGTTCAATTTTATATTCCAATTTACAATGGCTGCATTCTTCGTTCATTGTCAAAATTTTAGAAGGTTTGTACATGTTTTTATCAACATACATACTTTCTTCTTGACATTTTGGACAACTTCCTCTTAAAATACTATTTAGTTTGGATCCTTTTTTTAACATTTGCAAAAACTTTTTTCAAAGATACTTCAATAGTGAAGTAATTACGTAACATTTGTAACAAAAAAACATGCTTAATATACACAATTTATCCGTTTCTTTTGGTGGAACTTTTCTTTTCGAAGAAGTAACTTTTAGACTTGGTGCTGGCGATAGAGTTGGTTTGGTTGGAAAAAATGGTGCAGGAAAATCGACTATGCTAAAAATATTAGCCAAAGATTTTGCTCCAGATTCGGGTCAAATTGCCACTGAAAAAGAAGTGCAAATTGGTTTTTTACGTCAGGATATTGATTTTGAAGAAGGAAGAACAGTTTTAGAAGAAGCCTATCAGGCTTTCGAAGAAATTAAAATGGTGGAGTTTAAAATAGACGAAATCAATCACCAATTAGTTACAAGAACCGATTACGAAAGTGACGAATACAGTAAATTGATAGAAGATTTAAGTGATTTAACCCATCGTTTTGAATTGTTAGACGGGTATAATTATGTGGGTAATACCGAAAAAATATTATTAGGTTTAGGATTTAAGCGCGAAGATTTCGATCAACTAACCGATACCTTTTCGGGAGGTTGGCGTATGCGAATTGAATTAGCAAAACTGCTTTTACAAGCCAATGATATTTTACTTTTAGATGAGCCAACCAATCACTTGGATATTGAAAGTATTATTTGGTTAGAAGGTTTTTTACGCAATTTCTCGGGAGTAGTGGTAATTGTTTCTCACGATAAAATGTTTTTGGATAATGTAACCAACCGAACCATAGAAATTAGTTTAGGAAAAGCATACGATTTTAATAAACCGTATTCTCAGTATTTAGAATTACGTCACGAAATAAGAGAGAAGCAACTAGCTACACAAAAAAACCAAGCCAAAAAAATTGAAGAAACAGAGAAGTTAATCGAAAAATTTAGAGCAAAAGCTTCTAAAGCTTCTATGGCGCAATCTTTAATTAAAAAATTAGATAAAGTAGATAGAATAGAAGTAGACGAGGACGATAATGCGGTAATGGCAATTTCATTTCCTGTTTCTATAACGCCAGGTAAAGTTGTAATTGAAGCCGAGAATGTAGGCAAAAGTTATGGCGATAAACACGTTTTAAAAGACATTTCGTTATTGGTAGAACGCGGCAGTAAAATTGCTTTTGTTGGACAAAACGGTCAAGGGAAATCCACCTTTATTAAAGCCTTAGTAAACGAGTTTAAGTACGATGGAACTATAAAATTGGGGCACAACGTTCAGTTGGGGTATTTTGCACAAAACCAAGCCGAATATTTAGACGGTGAGATTACACTTTTGCAAACCATGGAAGATGCCGCAAACGAAACCAATCGCTCTAAAGTGAGAGATATGTTGGGCTCTTTTTTATTTAGAGGCGATGATGTTGAGAAAAAAGTAAAAGTACTTTCGGGTGGAGAGCGAAACCGTTTGGCACTGTGTAAATTACTTTTGCAGCCTATTAATGTGCTTTTAATGGATGAGCCAACCAATCACTTAGATATAAAGTCTAAAAACGTTTTAAAAGCAGCTTTAAAAGAATACGAAGGCACGTTGCTTTTGGTTTCTCACGACAGGGATTTTCTAAAAGGAATGACCAATTTAGTGTATGAGTTTAAAGATCAGAAAATAAAAGAATATTTAGGCGATATTAATTATTTCTTAGAGCAACGAAACATGGAAGACATGCGTGAAGTTGAAAAGAAAGACGTTAAAAAGAAGGCTGTTGAGGCAGAAAAACCTAAAAATTTATCTTATGAAGACCAAAAGAAGCAAAAATCACTTCAAAACAGATTAAGTAAAATAGAAAGTAACATACAGCAATTAGAAAAAGTAATCATTAAAAAAGATGCTCAATTAGCTAAAGATTACGAAAAACTAATGAGCGATACCGCTTTTTTTAGCAGTTACGAAAAAGACAAAAAAGATTTAGATCAATTATTAGAAGATTGGGAAACC
>CBFIIG010000021.1:0-18730 GCA_965662615.1 Flavobacterium sp. | reverse complement strand
GTTTTAGGCGCATTATGTTCTATTAAAACCGAACGGATAACAGCAGCAATTGCAGCATTATCGGACTTTTGAATGTGGCGTATGGTCATATAAAATTTTAAAACACAAAAGTAAACAAAAGCAATGAATAGTGGCATTTTGCTATTAAAATTCTATTTTTGTGAAATGAAAACACACCAACACTATATGCAACGCTGCATAGAACTTGCAAAAAAAGGATTAGGCACCACCTACCCTAACCCATTGGTTGGGAGTGTAATTGTTTATAACGACAAAATTATAGGTGAAGGTTGGCACAAAAAAGCAGGCGAAGCACATGCCGAAGTTAATGCAATTAATAGTGTAAAAGACAAAAGCCTTTTAAAAAAAGCAACTATTTATGTGAGTTTAGAACCGTGTAGCCATTTTGGTAAAACCCCTCCTTGTTGTGATTTAATTATAAAAAATGAGATTCCGAATGTAGTTATAGGAACAGTAGATCCGTTTGCAAAAGTGGCAGGAACAGGGATTGCAAAATTAGTAGCCGATGGAAAAAATGTAACCGTTGGTGTTTTAGAAGAAGAATGCAACGAGTTAAACAAGCGATTTTTTACTTTTCATACCAAAAAAAGACCTTACATTATTTTAAAATGGGCAGAAACCACAGATGGTTTTATTGCACCCGAAACAAAAGCGAATACAGCACCCGTTTGGATTAGCAATGCATTTAGTAAACAAATGGTGCACAAATGGAGAACCGAAGAACAGGGCATCTTAATAGGTAAATACACCGCTTTAGACGACAACCCAGAACTAACTGCACGGTTGTATAAAGGCAATAACCCTACTCGAATTTTAATTGAAAGAAACCTTGAAGTTCCTTTAGACTTTAAAATAAAAAACAAAGAAGCGAACACAATAGTTTTAAACGAAACACGTAATGAGGTTGTAAATAACATAACATACGATACCATAGATTTTTCTAAAAAAACAATACAGCAAATTGTAAACAAATTATACGAGCACAACATACAATCGGTAATTATAGAAGGAGGAGCGGCTAGTTTACAGCATTTTATAAATGCTAATTTTTGGGACGAAGCACGAGTATTTACAGGTGATTTAGCTTTTAAAAACGGTACAAAAGCACCCGAACTAAAAAAAGGACAATTGGTTGCTACACAAGACATTTTAAAAGACAAACTTTCGATTTATATAAATGTATAAAAATGAAAGACACTTATAAAACCATTGAACAAGACAGCGAAGAAACACTTTTTAAAGATAAAAACAGCAAGTTTTATGGCTATGCCTTTGCAATAGAAACAGAGGAAGAGCTAAAAGAAAAAATTGAGGTTTTAAAAAAGAAACACCACACGGCACGCCATTTTTGTTATGCCTACCAATTGGGAAAAGAATACGAAAACTACAGAACAAACGATGACGGAGAGCCTAATAATAGCGCAGGAATGCCTATTTATGGTCAATTACAATCGTTTGATGTAACTAATATTGCAGTGGTTGTTGTACGATTATTTGGCGGTGTAAAACTTGGCGTAAGTGGTTTAATTAATGCTTATAAAACGTCAGCACAAATAACATTAGAAAAAGCAACTATTGTAGAAAAAACAATAGATGAGTCTTTTATTGTAAAGTTTGAATACAAGGATTTAAACAAAGTAATGCGCATTATAAAAGAAAAAGAGCTTAATATAGTTTCGCAAACTATGGAATTAAGTTGCGAAATAATAGTAAGCTGTAGGAAAAAACATTTTAACGATGTTTTGCTTCAATTTAAAGAATTGCATGAAATTGAAGTAAAAGAAATTTGAATTAAATTTTATTCAAAATAGCTAAAACATATTGAGGTGGTAAAGTTGGTTTTCCTGTCTTCATATCTACAAAAACCAACATGGAATATCCGGTAGTTAAAAGCTCTTCTTTTTCGTTATAAATTTCATAATCAAATTCAATTTTTACTCCGTTTAAAGATTTAAAAATAGTACGCACTTTTAAGTTATCGTCATAACGTGCGGGACGCTTATAATTCATTGTAAGAGACACAACAGGAAGCATCACTCCTTGCTCTTCCATAACCTTGTAAGAAAGTCCTAAATCCCTTAACCACTCTACTCTTCCCATCTCAAAATACGGCGCGTAATTACCATGATAAACCACACCCATTTGATCTGTTTCTGCATAACGTACTCTTACACTTATATCAAAATATTTCATTATTTTCTTATTTAAATTTGAATCGAAAATTCATTAAACCATAACTCCATTTTAGCAATAATATTTTTTTTTAAAAAAACAAGTCAATTTTATTTTTTTTTACAATATTTTGTTCACATATTTGCTATCTCGAATCTGAAGATTAAACCCTTCTAGTAGCCTATATAAAAATACAAATTTAGTAATAATGAGTAAAACTGCACAATCGGTATGGAATAATTGTCTGTCGTTCATAAAGGACAATATTCAGGAGCAAGCATATAAAACTTGGTTTGAACCAATTGTAGCTGTTGAACTTAATAATAACTCATTATCAATTCAAGTACCAAGTAAATTCTTTTACGAATGGCTTGAAGAGCATTATTTAAAATTACTAAAAGTATCTTTAACAAAAGAACTAGGAAGCCAAGCAAAGTTACTCTATAAAATTAAAATGGAGAACACTTATGGTAATAAAATTCCTTTTACAGAACAAATTCCTAGTAAAAACAGAGCTAGTGTAAAAACACAAGAAATTGATGTTCCTGTTACACAAAAAAGCCCTGATTTAAAAAATCCGTTTGTTATACCTGGAATTAGAAATATCAATATAGAATCGCAATTAAATGCCAACTATAACTTTGATAATTTTTTAGAAGGTGATGCAAACCGTTTAGCACGAAGTGCAGGTATGGCTGTAGCCAACAAACCAGGTGGAACTTCATTTAACCCATTACTTATTTTTGGTGGTGTTGGTTTAGGAAAAACCCACTTAGCGCATGCTATTGGAACTGAGATTAAAGAAAAATACCCAGAAAAAACTGTTTTATACATTTCTGCGGAAATTTTTACACAACAATACATAGAATCGGTTAAGAAAAATACACGTAACGACTTTATTCACTTTTATCAATTAATTGATGTATTGATTATAGATGACGTACAATTCTTATCTGGAAAAGCAGGAACGCAAGATGTTTTCTTCCATATTTTTAATTACTTACACCAAAACGGTAAACAAGTAATTTTAACTTCGGATAAAGCACCAGTTGACATGCAAGATATTGAGCAACGCTTATTATCGCGTTTCAAATGGGGATTATCTGCAGAATTACATCAACCAGATTTTGAAACCAGAATTTCTATTCTAAAGAATATTTTATACAGAGACGGGGTAGAAATGCCTGAAGACATTATAGAATATGTTGCTAAAAACATCAAAACAAATGTTAGAGAGCTAGAAGGCGCAATAATATCGCTTATAGCACAATCATCTTTTAACAAACGTGAAGTAACTGTAGATCTAGCAAAACAAGTAGTTGAAAAATTTGTAAAAAATGTAAAAAGAGAAATATCTATTGATTACATTCAAAAAGTAGTTTCAGATTATTTTCAATTGGATTTAGAAATTTTGCAATCGAAAACCAGAAAAAGACATATTGTACAAGCTAGACAATTAGCAATGTTTTTTGCTAAAAAATACACTAAATCATCTTTAGCAAATATTGGTTCGCAAATTGGAGACAGAGATCACGCAACGGTTTTACACGCTTGTAAAACAGTAGACAACTTAATGTCAACCGATAAGCAGTTTAAAAAATATGTGGACGAATTAACAAAGAAGTTAACACATTAAACGTTTTTTGTAACTTTCTTTATCACCTTTGTTGCAAGCAAAGCAATAAAAAAAGCATCTTTTAACCGCTAAACCATTCGAATGAAAACAGGTAAACTCTATTTAATTCCAACTACAATGGGAGAATCTGCTATAAATGATGTTTTGCCATTGCTTGTAACAAGAATAACAGAAACTTTATTTGATTTTATAGCTGAGAACGAAAAAACAGCTCGAAAATTCATCAAACAGATCACTCCAGATAAAGTACAAAACGATTTGCGTTTTGGCATTTTAAACAAAAGAACCACAGAGCAAGAATACTCAGAACTTATCAAACCCTTACTAGAGGGAAAAAACATGGGTTTAATGAGCGAAGCGGGTTGCCCAGGTGTGGCAGATCCAGGTGCAGCTATCGTTCAAATTTGTCACGAAAAAAACATACGAGTAGTACCTTTAGTTGGACCAAGTTCTATTTTATTGGCTTTAATGGCAAGTGGAATGAACGGACAAAGTTTTGCATTTAACGGTTATTTACCAATAGACAAAACCGAAAAGAAAAAAGCACTAAAAGACTACGAACGCTTATCTTTAGATAAAGATCAATCGCAATTATTTATAGAAACACCGTATAGAAATAACAAGCTAGTTGAAGATTTTTTACAAAATTTAGCAGGAAATACACTTTTATGCATTGCATGTGATATTACTTTAGACACAGAATACATAAAAACCAAAACGGTAAAAGAGTGGAAAAAAGAAAAGGTCGATTTACAAAACCGACCTACTTTATTTATTTTACACAAAAAATATTAACTAATTTTTGCTTTTGCTCTTTTGTTGGCTTTTATATGAGAAATATCATAACCTCCAAAACGTTTCATATAACTTATTATAGATGTCCCAAAAGCGTCTTTAAAACCTCTTCTACCATTACTTCTTAAAAAACGTCTTACAGAACCAGCACCACCTAAATGAGCTGCAGCTATTAAACCCGATTCGGTAATTTCGATTCCGTTTATAACTCTCCCGTTGTATTTTTCAATTTCGCGTCTTAATTCCCATTTATTTTTAGCAATAAGAGCTTTAAAAGCCTCATTTTGCCAATTTTCGTTCTTTAAAAAAGTAGTAAAGTCGTAAATACCAACAGAACGTAAGGTACTTTTACCAAACTGAAATTTACCCATATAACCGTATGGATTAATACAATTTAAACGTCCACGCGATTCTTTCATGGCAATGGCTTGTCTAAAGCCAACGAACGTTTTTCCAACTAATGGTAAAATTCTATTATTTTTTTGCGGTGCTAAAACAACCTCTTCTTCTAATGGAACACTGTAGTTTACAACCTCCAATTGAGAATCTGAAAACTTTGCTTCTGCTTCTTTTTGTATTGAGTCAAAACCCGATGAAATAAGAACAACCAAAAGGGCTAATCCCACTAAATAAGAACCTTTTTTTATCATAAATTTTAATTTCTCAAGACCTGTCACCTCATTGAAATTTCCGAGGGCAAAGATAGAGAAATATTTAAACTGGCAACTTTTGAAATGTTAAAGTTTTGTAAATATATTAAAATCAATAAGTTATAAACAAAATATCAATAATTTTATTTTCTAATACCTACCGAATTTAACCAATTTACATAGGCTCTGGCGTTAATTATGTGTTGGTTATAGTTCACTGCAAAGTCGTGATAACCAAAACGAGTAACACTGGCACAAAAATACAAATAATTGTGCTTTTCGGGATTTAAAACGGCTTTTACAGATGATAAGTCGGGCATAAAAATAGGCCCAGGAGGTAACCCTAAGTTTTTATAGGTATTATAAGGAGAGTCTAACTTGGTATCTGCTGTTAAAACCCTTTTAATAACCATAGAAAAGTCATTATTCAGTTTCTTTTTAGCAAAAATAACCGTTGGGTCGGCTTGTAAAGGCATGCCAATATTCAACCTGTTTAAATATACACCAGCTACTTTTGGTCTCTCGTCTGCTTTAGCCGTTTCTTTTTGAATAATAGAAGCCAAAACCATAACTTGCATAGGCGTTAGATTTTGCTCAACTGCTTGTGAAATGCGTTCTGCAGTCCAAAACTGACGGTAATTTTTAGCCAATTTATTTGCTACCTGTTTGGCATCTGTATTCCAATAAAACTCGTATGTGTTTGGCATAAATAAAGCCAAAACAGTTTCTTCGTTCACTTGGTTTTCTTCTAAAAAGTACGGATTTAAAAAAGCTTCTACCAATTGTAAACTATCTGGTTCTATTTGCGTTGCCAAACGACCCGCCAAATCATAAATAGTTTCTTGGTTATTAAAAGCTACTTTTACAGGTACATTTTTTCGCAATTGCTGTACAATCTCGAAATTAGAATTACCCTTGTTAATGGTAAATTTACCCGCTTTAATATTAGAAAGATATTTTCTTTGTTCTGCCACAAACAAAAAAGACGAAACATCTTTTATGTAAGGACTTAAAATCTCACTTAAAGTAGTACTGTTTGAGTTTGAAGGAATATAAATAGAAACACTTTTTTCTTCGAATGAAGTATTTGGCGTAAAAGCTTTAAAATAAATATAAGCAGAAAAAATAATCGAAAACAATGCTCCTGCAACTATTATATATATAAGTATTTTTTTTATTGTCAAAATTATTTTTTTAAAAGTTGAAACATAAATTCGTTCTGAAAAGCATTATTTACTTTAATCCAATCCTTTTTAATGCCTATTTTTTCGAAACCAAAGTTAGCAAAAAGCTGTAAACTAGCGGTGTTATTTTCGCCAATATTCACATAAATTTGATGTACTTGCAAATGCATAAATACATAATCTATTAAAAGCTGTACCGCTTCTTTAGCAAATCCTTTGCCTCTACTATTAATATCCGAGAGTAAAATACCCAAACCTACACGCTCATTTTTTGGATCAAAATCGAACAAATCTATTAACCCAATAGCTTTTGTTTGGTGTTCTATAACCAAACGTAACTGTTTGGCTTCGTATATATCTTGATGCGCGTTTTCTAAATATTGTTTTATTAAAAAACGACTATATGGTGTTTGCGTATTGCTAATTTCCCAAAAGTCTTCCGTATTTTCAATGGTATAAATAAAATCTAAATCTTCGGGCTCTAAAGCTCTTAAACAAATATTTTGTCCTTTTAAATTTTTCAAATTAGGCTAATTTAAAAATTCCTTTAAACACAAATTGAGCTGGACCAGTTAAAAATATATTCTTAAAACCAGTACTAAAAGGTTCAAAAGAAACGTTTAAAGTTCCACCCATAACTTTTAAATCAACCGATTTACTTTCTGTTTTTTGAGTAGCAAACATAGCCAAAGCAACGGCTGTAACTCCTGTTCCACACGAAAGTGTTTCGTCTTCTACTCCACGCTCGTAGGTTCTAACTGCAAAATTAGAATCACTAATTTGTTCTACAAAATTAACGTTTGTACCTTTAACACTGTATGTATCCGAATAACGTATTGCAGCACCTGCTTCTTTTACATTTAAATTTTCAAGATTTTCTCTAAGTTCAACATGATGAGGCGAGCCAGTGTCTAAAAAAACAGCATTGTCCATTTTATTTATACTTAAAACATCTCCCATTTGTAAAGAAACAATTCCTTCGTTAGAAACTGTTGCATGATGCAAACCATCAATTGCAAAAAAAGTAGCTTTGTTTTTAATCCAGTTTAACTTTTTGGCAAAAGCGACCGAACATCTACCACCGTTGCCACACATACTGCTTTGGTTACCGTCAGAATTGTAATATACCATTTCAAAGTCAAACTCAGGATGCTCTTCCAAAAGAATTAAGCCGTCTGCTCCTACTCCAAATTTTCTATCGCACAAATGAGCAACTAATTTTGTATCGGCTTTTGGAAAGGTTAAATCTCTATTATCTATCATAATAAAGTCGTTTCCTGTTCCTTGGTATTTATAAAAAGTAAGTTCCATAATGCAAATTTTTACACAAAAATACAAATATTAATAAGATGTTAAACATTGTTAATCGAGCGTTAAAGATATTTTTTAATAATAAATAAGTTGCTAATTTTACTTTAAACAAAAATAAAAACCATGAAACAAACCGCAAAATTATTCGCAATAGCCTTATTTAGTGGAGCAATTACACTAGCAGGTTATAAAATTGGGTTTGAAAAAAAACCCGAAACAAATTCACAAAATAAAATTCAAACATCTGCTAATTTATTATCTAAAGTAAATTTGGGAGCTGAAAATATAGACTTTACGTCGGCAGCCGAAAACACCATTCACAGTGTGGTACACGTAAAAAACATGAGTACAAAACGTACAGCTTCATCTATTTTTGAATACATGTACGGTTATCAAAGAGAAAGTGCACCCGTTCAGGTAGGTACTGGCTCTGGAGTTATTATTTCCGAAGACGGGTATATAGTAACCAACAACCACGTTATAGAAGGAGCAAGCGAAATTGAAATTACTTTAAACAATAACAAGAGTTATAAAGCCAAACTAATTGGTACCGATAAAAAAATGGACATAGCCTTGCTAAAAATTGACGAAGACGATAAACTGCCTTATGTTGTTTTTGCCGATTCTGATGCTGTAAGAGTGGGCGAATGGGCGTTGGCAGTTGGTAATCCATATAATTTAACTTCAACAGTTACGGCGGGTATTATTTCTGCGAAAGCCAGAAACCTAAGTAAAGACGGCATACAATCTTTTATACAAACCGATGCTGCCGTAAACCCTGGAAACAGTGGTGGTGCTTTGGTAAATACGAATGGAGAACTTATAGGAATAAATACTATGATTTCTTCGCAAACGGGTAGTTATGTGGGTTATTCTTTTGCAGTACCATCAAACATAACTCGAAAAATTATTGAAGATCTTATGCAATTTGGTAACGTTCAACGAGGTGTTTTAGGAATTTCTGGTTCTGAATTAAACAGCTTTACGGCTCAAAAATTAGATATCGATTTAACGCAAGGTGTTTATGTGGCAGATGTCTCTGAAAAATCTGGAGCGCAAAAAGCAGGTATAAAAAGCGGTGATATTATCACGAAAATTGATAACGAAACGGTAAATTCATTTGCAGAACTAACTTCGTACATTAATTCTAAACGACCTGGAGATAAGGTAAATGTGTTGGTTCTTAGAGATAAAAAAGAGAAGAACTTTGAAGTAATTTTAACCAAAAAAGAAATTTTAAGTTTTGAATTTAATGGTTTAGAATTTGAAGATTTAAGCGATGAAGTAAAAGAATCTTTAGGTTTAGATTATGGCGTAAAAATAGAAGATGTAAATAATTCAAACTTTGAAGAATACAAAGATCAACTAAAAGGAGCTGTACTTTTAAGTGTAGACCGAATGAAAATTAAAGACGTTGATGCTTTAAAAGAGTATTTAAAAAACAAGAACGGACAAAACTCATATTATAAAATTATATTAAAAAACAAACAACTGGTAAACATTATAATGTAAGCTGTTTTATGCTCTAAAAAGAATCCAAGTATAGTGCTTGGATTTTTTTGTTAAAAAAAGTAGAAAAATGTTTTACGAAAACGTTTGAAATGGTACTTTTGCACAAAATAACAACACAATCTAAAAAATTATGAGTACTCAAGACTTGTACGAAAAGGAATTAACTTTTCAAGCTGACAGACGTAAAGCCTGTGTAGAGTTTATTAAAATTGTAAGCGATTTATGGTACGACAAATCCATAGAATTGGTTTTGTTTAGAAACCAATTAATGGACAGAAGCGTAAGCGACATCATTAACTTACACGAATATGCTGGAGAGTTTGTGCAAAAGCCAATCAATATTTTTGATACAGTAGAAATTGCTGAGGCACTTAAAAATTTAGATTTGCCACCTGCAAAATTAGACATTGGTAAACTTACGTACGAATTTCATTTAGAAGATGATAAATACAACGACGCTAGAGCTTTTGTTTTAGACAAGTTAAAAGGTGCAAAATCATCTACCGAAATTAAACCAAAAGACGTTGTGCTTTATGGTTTTGGACGTATTGGTCGTTTATTGGCAAGAGAAATGATGAGTAAAATGGGTAAAGGTCAACAAATGCGACTTAGAGCCATTGTTACTCGTGATGATTCTGATGCGGTTACTTTAGAAAAAAGAGCTTCGTTATTGCGTTCGGACTCGGTTCATGGTGACTTTGCCGGTTCGGTACAAACCGATGTGGAGAACAATGCACTTATAATAAACGGAGCAACTGTTCAGTTTATAAAAGCCAGTTCACCCGAAGAAATTGACTATACCGCTTATGGTATAAACGACGCCTTAATTATAGACAATACGGGTGCTTTTACTACAGAAGAAGCACTTAGCCGTCACCTAAAATCGAAAGGTGCTGCTAAAGTTTTATTAACTGCCCCAGGAAAAGGTGTACCAAATATAGTACACGGTGTAAACCATAACGAATACAACCCAGACGAAGTTTCTATATTCTCGGCAGCCTCTTGTACAACCAACGCAATTACGCCTATTTTACAAGTGGTAGAAGAAAATTTAGGTGTTGTAAAAGGACATTTAGAAACCATACACGCCTACACCAACGACCAAAATTTAGTGGATAACATGCACAAAAAATACCGAAGAGGTAGAGCTGCAGCACTAAACATGGTTATTACTGAAACTGGTGCTGGTAGTGCTGTGGCTAAAGCATTGCCTTCTTTAGCAGGTAAACTTACCTCTAACGCCATACGTGTTCCTGTACCAAATGGTTCATTAGTGGTTTTAAATTTAGAAATTGAAAAAACAACTACCAAAGAAGATATTAATAATTTAATGAAAAAATATGCTTTAGAAGGCAACTTGGTAGAGCAAATTAAATATTCGTTAAATAACGAGCTGGTATCTTCTGATATTGTTGGGACTTCTGCCCCATCTATTTACGATAGTAATGCAACCATAGTATCTGCAGACGGTAAAAACGTAGTGCTTTACATTTGGTATGATAACGAATATGGCTATAGCCACCAAGTTATTAGACTTGCAAAATACATTGCCAAAGTGCGTAGATTTACTTATTATTAGTATAAAGTCTAAATACAACTAAAACAAAAAAGCAGTCTAAAAATTAAATTAGACTGCTTTTTTTATATTCAATATATTAAAAAGAATAAGCGTATTGTAAATTAAGAACCATAGAACGCGTTAATCCATCAGGTCTAACCTCTCTAACAACAAACGGAACACCAAAACTAAACTCTAAATTACTTTTAGCATTTAAAGCATAATTTAAAAATACATTTGTATTTAAAGTAAGTCCGTCAGAGCCTTCAATCTCATACTCATTACCAACAAAATCAGTTGTTTTATCTTTTGCTAAATGGTAAATAGGTAAAACACTTGGTTTTAGTGTAAACTTATCATTTAACTCCCAGTTATAAGTTACACGTGCCAATACATCGGCAGAACGCTTAAAATTATTTGTATTTAAATATGGAATATTTGTAGCCACTAAAGTGGGATATATTGTGTATTGATTGTTATTTTGAGTAAGCGGTTGTTGATAAGCCACCACAAAATTAAAGCTTTTATATTGATGTGAAGCGCCTAAAATTAAATCGTATGTTCCTAAACTGGGTTGAAAATCCATTGGTAATGGAACACCATTTTCTTTAAGGTTACCATCTGTAAAAGGTACTTTTAAACCCACAGTAGCCTTGGTTTTTGAATTAATAGAGTAGTTTGTAGAAAGGTACAAATCGGCCAAACTAGACGAGCTAAAATCATCATTGTTTTGACTAAAGTAAGTTAGCTTTGCTGCGGCACTCCATTTTTCGTTAAAAACACGCTGGTATTCTAAATAGCTTCCTAAAACATTTACATCATTATCGGCAGCACCATAATTAAATCCTACTTTTATTGTATTAAATAAGGTTTGCATTTCGTTTGGTTTTAAATTACTCATAGTACAAATACCAGCATCACTACAGCCTTGACTGTAAGCAAAGCTGCTAAACAATACACTTAAAAATAAAATCTTCTTCATGTTTATATAATTTAAATTTTTATAAAATTAATTGAAAAAGCGCAAACAAAGTGTTTTCTAGCTAACAAAAGACTTTAAAAGTGTAATTTCTTTGCGTGTAAACCGCAGAAAACCATCTGTTTGCAATTCGTGTAAAAGCACATTTAAAGTAGGACGAGATGTGCCAATTAAAGTTGCCAATTCCTTTTGAGTATAAGGGTGACGAATTATAGTATCTTTAGTTACACGATTTTCGTATCCAAACTCTTCGGCTAATTCTTTAATAAATTCTTTTAAACGGGTTTTGGTATCTTTAAATAATAACAACTGAATACGACGCTCTAATTTTTTAAATCGATAGCCTATAAATTTATATACTTTTAAACTAAACTCTTTATTATCTCGTAATAAATCAATCATGGTCTCTGTGTCTATTGTACAAATAGAAGTGTCAGACGAAACGGATTGTGCAAACTCATTACGGCTTGTTTCGCCTAAAATGGCTTTTTCTCCAAAAATTTCTCCTTCAGAAAGTATTCCTGTAATTACTTCTTCGCCTTCCTCGGTAACATAACCAATTTTTACTTTCCCTGAATTAATTAAGTAAATACTATCTGCATCTTCTTCCTCAAAATAAACAAAATCGTTTTTTTTGTAGGCGCAAAAATTATGTTCGTTTTTATATTCTTTATACCTGTGCGGACATAAAATGGTAAATAAATTTACATCTTCAAAAAACCAAAGTGATTTCATAATATTGTTTTGTTAAAAATAGTTAATTATAAAGCAATAAAAAAACGCCTAGTATTAGGCGTTTTTAAAATAAACGTATTTATTTTTATTTATTGTCGGCTGCAATTAAGTTTAATGCAGAACCTGCTTTAAACCATTCAATTTGACCTTCGTTATACGTGTGGTTTGCTAAAATTACTTCTTTAGAACCATCAGCATGAACCAATTCTACCGATAACGGTTTTCCTGGTGCAAAGTCAACTAAATCTATAAAGTTAAATGTATCATCTTCTTGTATTTTGTCGTAATCTGCTTCGTTTGCAAAAGTAAGACCTAACATACCTTGTTTTTTAAGGTTAGTTTCGTGAATACGAGCAAAAGATTTAACAATAACAGCAGTTACACCTAAAAAGCGAGGCTCCATTGCTGCGTGCTCTCTAGAAGAACCTTCTCCGTAATTGTGATCACCAACTACTACAGATGGCACACCAGCAGCTTTGTAAGCTCTTGCAGTTGCAGGAACCGTATCAAAACCACCTGTTAATTGATTTTTAACTTTATTAGTTGCTTGTCCAAATGCATTTACTGCACCAATAAGCATATTGTTAGAAATATTATCTAAATGTCCACGGAAACGCAACCATGGTCCTGCCATAGAAATATGGTCTGTAGTACATTTTCCAAAGGCTTTAATTAATAATTTAGCACCTGTTATATTTTCGCCATTCCAAGGGCTAAATGGCGCTAATAATTGCAAACGGTCAGATGTTGGTGAAACCACTACTTCTACTCCACTTCCGTCTTCGGCTGGAGCCTGAAAGCCTGCATCTTCCACATCAAATCCTTTAGTTGGCAACTCATCACCATAAGGTGTTTTAAGCATTACCTCTTCGCCTTTATCGTTAATAAGTGCATCTGTAATTGGGTTAAAATCTAAACGACCTGCAATTGCTAAAGCGGCTACCATTTCTGGAGAAGTTACAAAAGCATGCGTGTTTGGGTTACCGTCTGCTCTTTTAGAGAAGTTACGGTTAAACGAGTGAACAATTGTATTTTTCTCTTGCTTGTCTGCTCCTGTTCTGTCCCATTGTCCAATACAAGGTCCACAAGCGTTTGTGAATACTTTAGTTCCCATTTTTTCGAAATCGGCAATAATACCGTCTCTTTCTATAGTAAACCTAATTTGCTCAGAACCTGGGTTAATCCCAAATTCGGCTTTAGGTGTAATTCCGTGCTCTACTGCCTGACGAACAATAGATGCAGCTCTAGACATATCTTCGTAAGAAGAGTTTGTACAAGAACCTATTAGTCCCCATTCTACTTTTAAAGGCCAATCGTTTGCTCTTGCTTCATCTTTCATATCAAATACAGATGTTCCTCTGTCTGGCGTAAACGGCCCGTTAATATGTGGTTGAAGTTCAGAAAGGTTGATTTCTATTAATTGATCAAAATATTGTTCTGGGTTTGCATAAACCTCTGCATCTGCAGTAAGGTAATCCGCCACTTTATCGGCAGCATTTACAACATCTACTCTACCAGTTGCATTTAAATATCTACGCATAGAATCGTCGTAACCAAAAGTTGAAGTAGTTGCTCCAATTTCAGCTCCCATGTTACAAATAGTACCTTTACCAGTACAAGACATAGAAGTTGCTCCTTCGCCAAAATATTCAACTATAGCTCCTGTTCCTCCTTTTACGGTTAAAATATCGGCTACTTTTAAAATAACATCTTTAGGCGCAGTCCAACCCGAAAGTTTACCTGTTAATTTTACTCCAATTAACTTAGGGAATTTTAATTCCCAAGACATACCCGACATAACGTCAACGGCATCTGCACCACCTACTCCAATAGCTAACATACCCAAACCACCTGCATTAACAGTGTGGGAGTCTGTACCTATCATCATTCCACCTGGGAAAGCGTAGTTTTCTAAAACAATTTGGTGAATAATTCCCGAACCTGGTTTCCAAAAACCAATTCCGTATTTATTTGAAACTGAAGATAAAAAATCAAATACTTCTTTTGATTGATCGTTGGCTAATGCTAAATCTGATTTTGCACCATTTTTTGCCAAAATTAAGTGGTCACAATGCACTGTTGTTGGCACAGCAACTGTTTTTTTGTTGGCATGCATAAATTGCAATAACGCCATTTGTGCTGTTGCATCTTGACAAGCTACACGGTCTGGAGCAAAATCTACATAGTCTTTACCGCGCGAGTATGCTTGTGTTGGTTTTCCTTCCCAAAGGTGTGAATATAAGATTTTTTCAGACAAGGTTAGTGGACGACCTACAAGGTTACGAGCCGCATCAACACGCTCTGCCATTGTAGCATACACTTTTTCAATCATTTTAATATCAAAAGCCATAGTTGTTCTATTTATTGTTAAATCGAACAAATTTAAGAAATTGACACGAGAATTGAAAGTTTTTAATAAATAGATGGATTCTAAATAAATATTATTTTTAAAATCGCATTAAAGCTAAAAAAAACATACAATTTAACAATTATATGTTTTTTAATTACGAATTTAATAATTCAGAAGACGCATTTTAAGAATTCCTAAAATAGCTTTTTAATAATATCTTCTTCGGTGATGCCTTCTGCCTCAGCTTTATAATTTTTCACAATTCTATGACGAAGAATTCCGGTTGCAACCGCCTGAACATCTTCTATATCTGGTGCATATTTACCATTAAAAGCAGCATGCGTTTTAGCTGCAAGTATTAAGTTTTGTGAAGCCCTTGGCCCTGCTCCCCATGCCAAATACTCTTTTACCATTTCGTTTGCATCTGCAGAATTTGGACGGGTTTTACTCACCAAACGTACCGCATATTCAATAACATTGTCTGTAACTGGTATTTTTCTAATCACATTTTGGTATTCTATAATTTCTTCTGCAGTAAATAAGGCGTTTACTTTTTTAGAAACTGTACTTGTTGTGGCTTTAACTACTTCTACTTCTTCGGCAAATGAAGGATACTCCAATTTTACTGCAAACATAAAACGGTCCAATTGGGCTTCTGGCAACGGATAAGTTCCTTCTTGCTCTATTGGGTTTTGTGTTGCCAAAACAAAATAAGGCAAATCTAATTTATAACTATGTCCAGCAACCGTTACTACTCGCTCTTGCATTGCTTCTAAAAGCGCGGCTTGTGTTTTTGGTGGTGTTCTGTTAATTTCGTCTGCTAAAATTATGTTACTAAAAACAGGCCCTTTAATAAATTTAAATTGACGGTTTTCGTCTAATATTTCACTTCCTAAAATATCAGAAGGCATTAAGTCTGGTGTAAATTGTATACGTTTAAAGTTTAATCCCAAAGCTTGCGAAATGGTATTTACCATTAACGTTTTTGCTAAACCAGGCACTCCAATTAGCAAAGCATGACCGCCAGAAAAAACACTTAATATAATTTGGTTAACTACTTCTTCTTGACCTATAATAACTTTAGCAATTTCTGCTTTAAGTACTTTTTGTCTTTCTACAAGTTCATTTATTTTAGCTACGTCTGACATCTTTAGTTGAAATTATTTAAAATTATAAATTGTTTTTTAATTAGTTTGTGGTTTTTGTCCAATTATAATTAAAATCGCAATCTTTATAATCTTTTGCCAAATTAATATAGGTTTCTCCTATTTTTTCGTCAACCCATTTTGCAACAGCTTTTACTTTTTTATCTTTTAAAGCCAATTCTTTAATTTTTAAATAATCTCTAGAATAGTCAGATGTATGCTCTTCTGTTTTTTTATTAACCGTAATTATTTTATAGAACAAACCTCCACCTTGAGCTGTTTCAGTAATTGGCTGCGAAACTGAACCAACAGCTAATTCACTAACTTGAGCATACAAACTAGGGTCCATTTTTGTCAATTCGAAAGAAGGCTCTAATGTTCTTGGATTTAATAAAACACCTCCGTTATTTTTTGTTTCTTTTTCATCAGAAGAAGCTCTTGCTGCATCTGCAAAACTAATTTCTTTTGAAATAATTTTTGCTCTAATATCTTCAATTTTCTTTTTTGCATTATTCATTGCTTCAGTTGTAATTTTTGGAGCAATAAGTATATGTCTTAATTCTATATCTTGACCTTTAATTTTTTCTACATAAATAATATGATAACCAAAATCCGTTTCGAAAGGTTGAGATATTTCACCCTCAGCCAAACTAAAAGCCACATCTTTAAACTCCTTTACAAACGGAGTTTTTCTGTTCATTTTATAATAACCACCATTTGATGATGAGCCAGGATCTTCCGAAAAAAGTACTGCTTTAGAGAAAAAACTTGAACCATTTTCTACAACATCGGTTCTAATTTTATTAAGCTTTTCTATGACTTCATTCTTTGATTGTTCAGAAATCTCTGGTTTTACAACTAATTGAGCCACCTCAACTTCGGCACCAAAAACAGGGCGTTCGTCTTCTGTTAAATCTTTAAAAAAATTACGTACTTCTTCGGGTGTGATTTGCACCTCGTCTGTAATTTTATTTTGCATTTCAGACGTTAACTTGTTTAGTTTAATTTGCTCTGCGAAATAGGCTTTAAATTCTTCTACATTTTTTTTTCTGTAAAATTTAACTACATCGTCTAAAGAACCCGTTTGAGCCATCATTTGCTCTAACTGCCCTTCCATTATACTATTCACCTCAGCATCTGTTACTATTATACTGTCTTGAATTGCTTGGTGTGCAAATAGTTTATCTTCTAATTGTTTGCCAAAAAGTTCACATCGGCTAATTTTAGAAATATCTACATTTTGAGCTTTTAATTGAATAAATTCTAAATCAATATCAGAATCTAAAACTACGTAATCACCTACAACCGCAACTACTCCATCTACTTTTTGCTTTGGTTGTGCATAAATAACTGAGGTTACCAGTAAAACTAGCGCTGTTGTTTTTATTTTATTTATATATTTCATAGTCTTTATTTTTAATCGCATCGTTAGTTATTTCTTTTTCTACCTGCTTAATTAAGGTGTTCTTTTTGTTATT
The DNA here is from genome assembly GCA_965662615.1 of Flavobacterium sp. Taxonomy (GTDB): domain Bacteria; phylum Bacteroidota; class Bacteroidia; order Flavobacteriales; family Flavobacteriaceae; genus Flavobacterium. The sequence goes on along the minus strand of CBFIIG010000021.1, from coordinate 1,204 downwards.
TATTATTATTTTATTTAACGTTGGCGCTAAATATTGTAAAGGTGTAATCTGGTTTTTAGCAGAAACATCTTTTATTTTTACAAACCAAGTATGTAAAGAATCTTTATATGTAAATGCATTACCCGTTCGTATATAATTATTTTTATTATCTAAATTTATAAATGGTAATTTTTCGAAAACTTGCGAAATATCAACCCAAACAGAATCGTTAAAAGCATAGTCTATAAAGTTTTCGGTACTATTAAGTAGCGCTGTTTTTTGAGCTGTATTATTTGCGAAAAAAAACTCTTTTATTTTTGCTTCTTTCGGGTTGCCCTTTTGCATATTAACATAACGCAATTTTACTAACTCGGAACTGTTTGTGAACTTTTGTTTGTTTTTTGCGTAATACTCATTAATCTGCTCTTGTGTCACAACCGAATCAATCTCTTGGTTTACCAATTGCTCTAAATAGGCATTTGTATATAGGTCTGCTTTGTACTGTTTTATTAAATTATCTAAAGACTTTTGCTTTTCTGATGATAAGTTTAATGTTGCTTTTTCGATAAGTAATTTTTGTGTAGCCCAACGATTAATATAATCTGTAACAATGGCTGTACTGTCTTTTTTAGATGTACCGTTTGGTACCAAACCTTCAATATCGCTTTTATAAAGTATTGTATTACCTACTCTAGCAATTGCCAACGGCTCTTGATCACTAACCCAATTACAGGAAGTAAGTGCAACAAAAAATATTACCAAGGTCCAATTTTTCATTTTTTATTTCAACTGTTGTTTTACACTTTCAAATTCTTTTGTATTTATTTTTACATCAAATTCGTTCTTTAAACTTACAACCCAATTAGACTCTAAATCTTGCTGGTAATCGCTAGTTAATCTTCCTTTACATTCATCTATTGTTTTATAACTCGATTGTAAAATAGCTTTAACATCTGCAACGCAAAAATAACCGTCATTGTTTACGAAAATAGAATTCACGCCAAGTTTTTCTAAAGAGTAATTTTTAAAATCTGCAAAATCTTCTTCAAAAACACCTTCTGTAATTTTAACCAAAGAGGCATTATCTGCATTTAAAGATTTTTTTATACTGTCTGTAGAAATACCTTTTTTATACAATTTTAAAGCACTTTTTAATGCTTTCTTATCTTTAGATGAAAACAACACCGCATCGTATCTTTTTTTCCAACGGTAGTTTTCTTTATTG
>CBFIIG010000020.1:0-19325 GCA_965662615.1 Flavobacterium sp. | reverse complement strand
ATTACAGATTTTTGAACGGTTAGACAAAATGGAGCAATCTGAAATTCTAAAAGAAATATGGACTGTTGCAACGGACGACCAAAAAACAGAAAAAATAATAAAGGCAATTGAAAGTCTTGAGAATAAATAAGAATATTTTGAGTAGAATAAACATCTAACATCAATAAAATCAAAATATTAAACTATTATATAATACTAGATTCATTCTTAATTATAAAACAAAAAGCCACTAAAAATAGTTTTAGTGGCTTTTTGTTAAATTAAAATAAATTGTCTATTTTCCGTCTTTATCAACTATAATTCGTTGGTCTCTGTTGGCTAATTCCCAAGCTAAGTGAAAAGCCAATTGCGCTCTTTTTGCCAAAGCATCATATTCAATTTTATCGGGTGTATCTGTTGGCATGTGGTAATCTTCGTGAATTCCGTTAAAGAAGAAAATTGATGGAATACCGTGTTTTGCAAAGTTATAATGATCCGAACGGTAATAAATACGCTCTGGGTCGTTACGGTCGTTGTATTTATAATCTAATTCTAAATTAGTGTATTTTGCATTTACTTCTTCATTAATAGTATGTAATTCAGAACTTAAGCGGTCCGATCCAATAACATAAATATAGTTATTTGTGTTTTTATGAAGTGTATCTCTTCTCCCAATCATATCAATATTTATATCGGCAATTGTATTTTTTAAAGGGAATAATGGATTTTCCGAATAATATCGAGAACCATGTAAACCGTGCTCTTCACCGGTTACGTGTAAAAATAAAATTGAACGTCTTGGTCCATTACCTGCTTTTTTTGCTGTTTGAAAAGCTTTTGCAATTTCTAATAAAGCAACTGTACCAGAACCATCGTCGTCTGCACCGTTATATATTTCACCGTTTTTAGTTCCTACATGGTCATAATGAGCCGAGATAACCAAAACTTCATCTGGAAATTCACTTCCTTTAATGTATGTCCAAATATTTTCTGAATTGGGTAATTTTGGAGCAAAACCTTTTGCCATAAATTCTGACGGCACAGGCTGGTAAAAAGTAGTAGCGCCAGGAGGGAAGCTCATGTCAATACTTTTGTAATGGTTGATTAGGTATTTACCCGCTGCTTTTTGACCTTCGGTTCCTGTATCTCTACCCGCCATTTCGTCTCCTGCAACAATGTATAAATGCTTTTTTAATGCTTCTGCTTGTATTGAATTTGCATAATTATCGGGTGTGTCTTGTAAAGTGCTTTTTTGTACTCCACAGCCAACTGTAAGTAAAACAAGTGAGGTACTTGCTAAAATGTGTTTTAATTTCATATTTATATTTATTTAATCTATTTCTTCTTTTTGTCCCATTAACATTAAATAGGATTTTAAAAATGGTCCTATTCCGCCATTCATAACAGCTTCTACATCGCTAGTTTCGTGTGCAGTTCGAACATCTTTTACTAATTTATAAGGATGCATTACATAATTTCGTATTTGCGAACCCCATTCAATTTTCATTTTACCAGCTTCGATATCATTACGCTGTTCCATTTGTTTTTTTAACTCAATCTCATACAATTGCGATTTTAGCATTTGCATGGCTCGGTTTCTGTTATCGTGCTGAGAGCGTGTCTCTGAACAAGATATTTGAATACCACTTGGTTTATGTGTAAGCTGAACCTTTGTTTCTACTTTGTTCACATTTTGACCACCTGCACCACTAGACCTTGCTGTTGTAATATCAATATCGGCAGGGTTAATCTCAATTTCTATAGTATCATCAACTAACGGATAAACATAAACCGATGCAAAAGAAGTATGACGTTTGGCATTACTGTCAAAAGGAGAAATACGCACCAATCGGTGTACACCATTTTCACCTTTTAAATAACCAAACGCAAATTCACCTTCAATTTCTAATGTTACGGTTTTTATTCCTGCAACATCGCCTTCTTGGTAATTTAATTCTTTGATTTTAAATTTTTGCTTTTCGGCCCACATCAAATACATGCGCATTAGCATAGAAGCCCAATCGCAACTTTCGGTACCTCCGGCACCAGCAGTTATTTGAATAACAGCACTTAAATTATCGCCTTCTTCCGAAAGCATATTTCTAAATTCTATATCTTCTAATAGCTCAATTGCTGCATTATAAACACCATCTACATCATCTTCGGTAACATCACCTTCAGTGTAGAGTTCTGCATATAATTGTAATTCATCAATTAAATCTGCCGCTTTTGTGTAATCGTCAACCCATTTTTTCTTAGAACGAATATTTCGTACTATAAGTTCAGCCTCTCTAGCATTATTCCAAAAATCGGGAGCATAGGTTTGTTCTTCCTCATTTGCAATCTCTATTAGCTTTCTATCGACGTCAAAGATACCTCCTTAAGGCACCAAGGCGTTCAATAATATGCTTTATTTGTTCGGAATTTGTCATTTTTAATCTATTTTTACACTTACAAATTTAATGATAAGTTTTTAATTTATGGAAATTAATTTAATTAGCGATACAGTTACAAAGCCATCTGCAGAAATGCTACAAGAAATGTTTAATGCAAAAGTAGGCGATGATGTTTTTAAACAAGACCCTACAGTTAATGAATTAGAGCATTTTGTTGCCGATTATTTTGGAATGGAAGCCGCTCTTTTTTTTCCAAGTGGAACTATGGCAAACCAAACTGCTATAAAACTACATACTCGACCAGGCGATCAGGTAATTTGTGATAAATGGGCTCATATATTGTTATATGAATCGGGTGGAGTAGCAGCCAATAGTGGAGTTACTTGCGGTTTAGTTGACGGTTCTAGAGGTATGGTTACAGCAGATTTGGTAAAAAATGCTATTGTTGATCCTTCTTTTTATCATGCACCAAAAACCACTTTAGTTAGTATAGAAAACACAACAAATAAAGGAGGAGGAGCGTGTTATGATTTGCAAACATTAAAAGAAATTAAAGCCATTTGTGAAAAGCATAATTTAAAATATCATTTAGACGGTGCTAGACTTTGGAATGCTTTAGTAGCAAAAAATCAGAACCCCAAAGATTTTGGTAGTATATTCGATTCAATTTCTGTTTGTTTATCAAAAGGATTAGGAGCTCCTGTTGGTTCTGTTTTATTGGGAACCAAAGAAAATATTAACGATGCTATACGAATTAGAAAGCAGTTTGGTGGTAACATGAGGCAAGCAGGCTATTTGGCAGCAGCTGGGCTTTTCGCAATTAAAAACAACTTAAATCGATTGGCAGAAGACCATAAAAGAGCCAAGGAGTTAGGTGCTGTTTTAAATAAAGTGAATTATATTTCTTCTGTTTCGCCAGTAGAAACCAATATAGTTATTTTTACTTTAGAAGATAAAACTAAAGAAGTTCAATTTTTAAATCTTTTAAAATCGAAAAACATATTAGCAAGCAGTATGGGTGGAGGTAAATTACGTTTTGTAACACACCTTGACTATAAGCAAGTACAACACGAATATGTACTAGAAACTTTATTTAAACTAACACTTTAATTAAATGGGTTAGACCATTTAGGATCAGTATATAAATTAGTACCCGTAAGTGTTTTTAAATACGCCACAAGTGCAGCTCTTTCGCTTTGTGTTATGTTTAAATTTTGTACTATATTTGTGTTGGGTATAGTTAATCTATCGTCTAAATTTGTGTTTTGCGGAATGTTTGGCATGTTTGCATAATGAGCAATTACAGAATTTACAGTTAAAAAGTTTCCTGTATGCATCATAGGAGAATTAGGTTCTCCGTTTGTATTAAGTAAGTCGCGTAAACTTGGTGATTTTGTATTTAATAAGTCTAAACCATTACCTGCTAAAGTACCAACAACACCGTTATTTTTACTTAGTGGATCTATATCAAATTCAGGAGAGTGATGACAAGTAACACAACCAAAACCTCCGCTATTTCTAATGTTATTAGCATTAAATCCTGGTTCGGTATTAAATAGGAATTTACCAAAATTTTCTTGAGTTGTAAAATTCGAAAAATCAAAAATATCAAAATTGACAGTTGCTCTTCCTATATCATATTTAGAGTCGAAAGATTGAATGCTTCTAACAAACTGAGCCAATGCCAATTGCATTTTTTGTTCTGTAATTTCAGGAGTTCCATATACAAAAGTAAACAGCTCTTTGTAATAATCTAAGTCGTTTAAACGCAATAATAAAGCCCCAAAATCTAAATCGCCATTTGTACCACTAAAAGCCATTTCTATATGGTCTCGTATAGGCATAGTTGTTTGTACTTCTAAACTCGAAGCTCTTTCGTCCCAAAAATACTTACTTTCTGCTGCAAATCGGTTGTTAACCAAACGCATCGATTGGCGGCCTGTAATACCATTTATTCCTTGGCTTCCAACAGTATTGTCGCCAAAAGCATGCTCTTGTTTATGGCAACTAGCACACGAAATACTTTGATCTGCCGAAAGGTTTTTGTCATAAAAAAGTACGCGACCTAAAGTTGCTCCTTTATCTGTAATTGGATTGTTTGTTCCATTATCTTTGGTTATGTATGCAGGTATAGGCTGATTCGCATAATTTTCTAAATTATCTAAGTCGATATTATCACCAAAGTAAATTGACATATCACCGTTTTCAGGTAATGGCATTGGTTCGTCATCTTTACAACTAGTAAATAATATACTAATAACGATATAAAATAAGTACTTGATTTTCATGCCTTAATTTTCAAATTTTTATAAATGTACTATTATTTTTTAGAAAATTAAAATTATACTATATTTGACAAACAAAATACAAATCACTTTTATACAATATATAATGAAATTAGTAGAAGGAAAAGTTGCCATTATAACTGGTGCAAGTAGAGGAATAGGAAAAGGAATTGCTGAAGTTTTTGCAAAACAAGGCGCTAATGTTGCTTTTACATATAGTTCTTCTGTAGAATCGGCAAATCAATTAGAAGAAGAATTAAAAGCAATGGGCGTAAATGCAAAAGGCTATAAGTCGAATGCTGCAAATTTTGAAGAAGCTCAAAAATTAGTTGATTCAGTTTTAGAAGATTTTGGAACCATTGATGTATTAATCAATAATGCTGGTATTACAAAAGACAATTTACTTATGCGTATGAGTGAAGAGGATTTTGATGCCGTAATTGACATTAATTTAAAGTCCGTTTTTAACATGACAAAAGCTGTTCAACGCACCATGTTAAAAAACAGAAACGGTTCTATAATAAATATGAGTAGCGTAGTTGGTGTAAAAGGACAAGCTGGACAAGCAAATTATGCAGCATCTAAAGCAGGTATGATTGGTTTTACTAAGTCTATTGCCTTAGAATTAGGTTCAAGAAACATAAGATGTAATGCCATTGCACCTGGTTTTATAGAAACAGAAATGACTGCAAAATTAGGAGAAGAAGTAACCAAAGCATGGAAAGATGCTATTCCTTTAAAAAGAGGAGGTTCTCCAGAAGACATTGCAAATGTATGTTTGTTTTTGGCATCGGACATGAGCGCTTACATAACAGGACAAGTTTTAAATGTTGACGGCGGTATGTTAACTTAAAATATATAAAATGACATTAAATACGGGTCTTTTACTACTTAGTGCAGTTTTAATTGCGCTTTTGGTTTCGTATTTTCAATATTTCTTTAAAGCTAAAAGTAATTCGAAACTGAATTATCTTTTGGCTTTTTTGCGTTTTTTTGGAATACTTTTAATCTTAGTACTTTTAATTAATCCTACCGTAAATACGAGTAGTTACGAATTAGAAAAAACACCTTTGGCATTAGTAGTAGATAATTCTAAATCGATGTTAGAACACAGCTCATTAAAAAATATAAATGAGTATTTAGAGATTGCCAAACAAAATTCAGATTTAAATAAAAAATTCGATTTAAACGTGTTTAATTTTGGTTCGGAATTGGTTTCAAATGATAGTTTAATATTAAAAGAAAAAGCTACTCGTATAGACAAAGTGGCAAAAGGCATGCAATCGCTTTACGGTGCTAAACCAATGCCAGTTGCAATTATTACTGATGGTAATGCAACATCTGGAGAAAATTACACGTACTCTTTTAACGAAAATTTTGCGGTTTACCCAATTGTTGTTGGTGATACAACTTTAGTATACGATTTAAATGTAGATAAAGTAAATACCAATAAATTTACCTTCTTAAAAAATAAATTTCCTATTGAAGTTTTTATAAACGCAACTGCAGCTAAAACAAACGATGCAGTAATTTCTTTACTTAAAAATAACATTGTAATTGCTCAAAAGAAAATTAGTTTTTCCAAAAGTAATAGCGGTGTTTCTTCTACTTTTCTGGTAGATGCAAATCAGTTGGGAGTGCATAAATATACTTTAAGTGTTAAAGGAAATTTACCCGAAAAAAACATAAAAAACAATTCCCGAGATGTAGTGGTGGAAGTAATAGATCAGCGCACTAAAATTGGAATTATTAGTACTATGAATCACCCCGATATTTCGGCTTTAAAGCGAAGTATAGAAAGCAATGAGCAACGACAGGTATCCGTTTTAAATCCAAATGAAACCGATAAAATAAATCAAATGGATTTATTTGTTTTGTATCAACCTAACACTCAGTTTTTACCAGTTTTTAATAAAGCAAAGCAGCAGAAAATACCAACTTTTATAATTACAGGTACAAAAACAGATTTTGTTTTTTTAAACGCGAATCAAGATATTTTTAACTTTTCTGTAACTAGTGCTAAAGAGAATTTTGTTCCAAATTTTAATTCTAATTTTACTTCATTTATTCAAGACGAGATAGGTTTTTATAATTTACCTCCTTTAGAACATCCGTTTGGAAAAATAAAAGCAAATCAAACTACAGAAACACTGCTTACAGCTCGCATAAACAATATAGTTACCACAGATCCTTTATTGGCTTTCGCCGAAGTTAAAAACCATAAACATGCGTTTTTGTTTGGAGAAAATCTTTGGAAGTGGCGATTGGAATTGTTTAAAAAAACCAACAGTTTTGAAACTTTCGACTTATTTATAGGTAAAGTAATTCAATATACTTCGGCAACAGCCAAAAAGAAAAACCTATTGGTTGAGTATGAAACACGATATAACGCATCGTCGGAAATTGAATTGAGAGCACAATATTTTAATGCCAATTATGAGTTTGATGCCAATGCCAAGATTAAATTTATTTTAGAAAATAAAGAAACTAAAAAATCAATATCAGCTTATTTTGTGCCAAACACCACTTATTTTTCTTTGCAATTAGACGATTTAATTGCTGGTAATTACACTTTTAAAGCGATAGAAGAAGAGAGTAAAGCCATGTTTAAAGGTGCTTTTGAAGTTGATAATTTTGATGCAGAGTTGCAATTTACTACGCCAAATTACAGTCAATTAAACCAATTGGCAAATCAAAATAATGGTGCTGTTTTTTTAGAAAATGAAATTGATGTTTTACTCAAGCAATTAACCGAAAGCGAAAACTTTAAACCCATTCAAAAAGAAATAATAACACAAAAACCACTTATAGACTGGTTAAATTTATTAATTTTGGCATTAATCTTGTTTGCTACAGAGTGGTTTATTAGAAAATATAACGGATTACTATAAAATTATTATTATGAAAAAAATTGCATTGACACTTTTGTTTTTAGGTCAAATTATTACGGCTCAAGAATGGCAAACAGATTTTAAAACAGCTCAAAGTATAGCATCAGAAACCAATAAAAATATTCTTTTGGTATTTTCGGGCTCAGATTGGTGCGCTCCTTGTATAAAATTAGATAGAGAGGTTTGGGCAACACAAGAATTTATTGATTTTTCTAGTAAAATGGTTCTTTTAAAAGCTGATTTTCCAAAACGAAAAGCCAATAAATTATCTGATGAACAGCAAGAAAAAAATAATCTTTTAGCCGAAAAATTCAATGCCGAAGGGAATTTTCCATTAGTTGTTGTTTTAAATCCAGAAGGAAATGTATTGTACAAAACGGGTTACGATAAAATAGGAGCAGCGGGTTATATTGCACTTTTAAAACAATATGCGAATTAATAAATTTTCTTTTTTTCTTTTATTATGTAGTGTTTATTTACAAGCACAAATTTCTTATACCCATAAAACAAGCTTACTCGCGAGTCCGTTCGAAATTATTGTAACAGCTAAAGATACTACACAAGCAAAAATATATGTTTCTAATGCAGTAAATGAAGTAAAACGCATAGAAAATTTAATTTCCGACTGGTTGCCAAACAGTCAAATATCTCAAGTAAATGCAGCTGCAGGAAAAAAAAGTATTGTAGTTGATAACGAGGTGTTCGAATTGGTACAACGTGCAATAAATCTGTCTAAATTAACTTCAGGTGCATTTGATATAAGTTACGCTTCTATGGATAAAATATGGAAGTTTGATGGGAGTATGCGCGAGAAACCTTCGGAGGAAGCCATTTTAAACTCTGTTAAAAGAGTAGGTTACAAAAAAATAACTCTAGACCCTAAAACGAGTAGTCTTTTTCTAAAAGAAGAAGGAATGAAATTAGGTTTAGGAGGCATAGGGCAGGGCTATATTGCAGATAAAATTAAAGATTTACTTATTAATCAAGGTTGTAGTTCGGGTTTGGTAAATGTTTCTGGCGACATTACAACTTGGGGCGAAACTTTAGAAAATAAGCCATGGCAAGTAGCCATTATAAATCCGTTTAATAAAGAAAAAGTATTTGCCTGGTTTCCTTTAGTAAATTCGGCTGTTGAAACATCGGGCAGTTACGAAAAATATGTTACATTTGATGAAATAAGGTACAGTCATATTATAGATCCAAGAACAGGTTGGCCCTCTAAAGGTATAATTAGTGTTTCGGTATTTGCGCCTAAAACCGAATTAGCAGATGCACTTTCAACCGCTATTTTTGTTTTAGGTATAGAAACAGGACTTAACTTAATTAACCAATTAAAAGATATAGAATGTTTAATAATTGATGATAAAGGAGGTTTTCATGTTTCCGAAAAATTAGTTTTAGACACCCAAATTAATAACAAATGAAAAAAATAGTATTAAGTAGTTTGGTTTTATTTGCTTTTGCATCTTGCAAAACAGTAAAAACCTATCAAATGCAAAACATTAACGATCCCCAAATGAAACTTACTGCACAAACCGCAGAACGCTACGAAACGGCTTTTCAGGTTTATAGAGAAGCAGCCGCAGGAGCAAATGGAGGTAAAACAGGTGGGGGCTGCGGTTGTAATTAAGATATGAAAAAAATATATTTTATAATAAGCTTACTAATTAGTTTTAGTGCATTTGCCCAAAACGACACTTTAGTTTATAAAAAAAGAGTTTTAGAAGCAACAGAGGTTGATTATTTATTGAGTTATTACACACAAGACGGTTTACATTCGTCTGTTGGTGGAGGAATTGGTTCGGAAGAACTTACCGACTTAGCCAGCAATATTGTGGTTTCTATGCCTTTAAATGATGATGATGTGTTAACAGTTGATGCGGGTTTTTCTGCTTATACATCGGCGTCTTCTAGTAATATAAATCCGTTTCAAAAAACGGGTGCGTCATCTTATGTAAGTGGAACTAATTTAAGAGATGGTGGAGATGATGACGACGGTTTACAAGGTGGCTTAGCTTATGGAACTCCTTGGCAAGCTTCATCTGGTGCAAGTGCAAGCGATGTTTTGGCTAGTTTGGTTGTGAATTATGCTCACAGCTCAGACGATAGAAACTTTACATGGAATGCAGATGTTTCTTTTTCTAATGAATACGATTATACATCGGTTGGATTTGGTGGAGGATTAAGTAAACTTTTTAACGATAAAAATTCTGAAATTTCGTTAAAAGCCAATGCTTATTTAGACCAATGGCGCCCAATTTACCCAACTGAATTGAGTGAATATGGTAAATACGGAAACGATTTTCAGAACAATGGCTATTTTAATAATGTTAGGGTAATAGACGAAACAGGTGCTGCCGCTTTTGATTATTTGCCTTCTAATTTTACGGTTTTAGACCAAGTAAATAGAAATTCGTATTCTACGTCTATTGGTTTTTCTCAAGTGATTACGCCAAAATTACAAGCCTCTGTTTTCTTCGATTTGTTATTTCAAAACGGTTTATTATCTACTCCGTACCATAGGGTTTATTTTAAAGACAAAGCCAATTATTATATTGGAGGAGCAGAGTACATTAATAACTACACAGACGCATCAAATGTTGGTGTGTATCAGTTAGCCGATGATATAGAGCGATTGCCAAATAACCGATTTAAATTGCCTATTGGTGTGCGGTTAAATTACTATTTGTCGGAACGTTTTATTTTAAGAACCTATTACCGTTATTATTGGGACGATTGGGGATTGAGCGGACATACGGCAAGTATAGAAATTCCTATTAAAATTTCGAGTGCATTTACCGTTTACCCAATGTATCGTTTTTATACTCAAAATCAATCGACTTATTTTGCACCTTTCGAAACGCATGTTTCTACTGAACAATATTACACATCCGATTATGATTTGTCTAGTTTCGATTCGAATCAATTTGGTTTTGGAGCTACTTATACGGATATTTTCACTTCTTTTTCGATATGGAAATTTGGTTTAAAAAATGTTGATTTTAGATTCAATCAATACAACAGAACAGATGGTTTAAAAGCGTCAATAGGATCGTTAGCATTTAAATTTGTATTCAATTAAATAAATAATATGGTTCCAGCAACAGGTTTTACTTTTTTAAATAAACTCTCTAAAAACAATAATAGAGAGTGGTTTAATGAAAACAAAACTGAATTTAAAAAAGTAGAAGCAGAGATGAAACTCTTTTTTAATGGTGTGTTTGCAGAACTAAATTTAATTGATGATTTAGAGAGTTTAAAGATTTTTAGAATTTATAAAGACGTTCGATTTTCTAAAGATAAAACGCCATATAAGATTAACTTTTCGGCTGGAGTAGTGCGAACCAAACCACAAAACAGAGGTGGTTTTTATTTGCATATAGAAAATAATAAAAGCTTTATTGGTGGTGGGTTTTGGGAACCAAACAAAGAAGATTTATTTCGTATTAGAAAAGAATTTGAATTAGATGTTGAAGAAATTCAAGAAATTGAAAATCAAGATACTTTTAAAAATTATTTTGGAAAAATTACAGGTGAAGAGCTCAAAACCGCACCAAAAGGATTTGACAAAGAACACCAAAATATAGAATACATTAGAAAAAAACAATTTTTAGTAACACGTACTTTTACAAATGAAGAAGTTTTGTCTGCTAGCTTTGAAGGAGAAATTGTAAAAACTTACCAAGCTATGTTGCCGTTTTTTAACTATATGTCGGCAGTGTTAACTACAAACTTAAACGGAGAAAGTTTACTATAAATTAGTTTCAAAAAGTTGCATTTGGCTTTTCACACGTTCAACCAATAAAGAGCTAATTCGCTTGTTGCAATCGCTTTTATTTGCAGCGTAAAATTCCATTTCATCTAAAGTCATTAAGCCAATTACAGCACCGATGGTTTTGTTTTTAAATTTTGCATCTTTTAAAAAAGCATTTTCTATATAAGTTTCCTTTTTTGAAAGATCTAAGTTATAATACACGTTTTTATATTGCTTTACATATAGTTTAAACAAAGCCAATATAATTGGATTATTAAATTTTAAAATAGGGCGGAGGCAGTTGTTTTGAAAAACCTCCATACTTAACGTTTCTTCTTTAATTTCGCCTAAAGTGTCTTCCCTTAAATCTTTAATTTTAGTATCTCTCATTACTTTTCAAAATTAAGTTCAAATAATTCTAAGTCAAAATAAGTAACACTTGCAATTATGTGATCAAAAATATCTGCCATAATATGTTCATAATTTTCCCAAACCTTATCATTAGAAAAACAATATACCTCTAAAGGAATACCTTTCTCTGTGGGCTGTAAATGTCGCACCATAATAATCATGTCCTTATTAATGCCTGGGTGATGCAAAATATATTCTTGTATAAATTTTCTAAACAAACCTAAGTTGGTAAGATTTCTCCCGTTTAGTAAAAGATTTTTATTTATTTCTAGAGTAGTATTATGCTTATCAATATCACTTTGGCGGTGATTGATATAGCTATTCATATATTGAATTTCGCTGTATTTTTTTAACTCTTCTTTTTCTAAAAAACGAACTGATTTTGTTTTAAGTAAAACATGACGTTTTATTCGTCTTCCATTAGATTCTATCATTCCTCGCCAGTTTTTAAAACTATCGGAAATTAGACTGTAAGTAGGTATAGTAGTGGTTGTATTATCAAAATTTCTAACTTTTACGGTTGCTAAATTTATCTCAATCACGTCTCCATCGGCACCAAATTTTTCACTTGTAATCCAATCGCCAATTCGAACAATATCATTTACAGAAACAGAAATACTGGCAACAAATCCCATTATACTGTCTTTAAAAATAAATAATAAAACAGCAGAAACAGAACCAAAAGCGGTTACAATTTCGAAAAACTTCAATTCGAAAAGTATAAAAATAACCGATGAAAAACCTAACATCCACAATACAATCATTATGACTTGTATGTAGCTATCAATTGGCTTGTCCGAATATCGGGGAAGTTCTTTTAAATAATCTCTTATAGTTTTAAAAATACTTCGTATAGTCCATAAAAGTAAAATGATAATGTAAATCTTAACTCCTTTAATAAAAAGCAATTCCCATTCAATAAACCTTCTCATTATAACAGGAACGGTTTTATATACCAAGAGTAAAGGAAAAATATGAGCTACATATTTTGCAGTTTTATTTTTAATCAATAAATCGTCAAAACGAGAAGCCGTTTTATCTGCTAAAAATTGTAAAACATGAATCAATATTTTTTTAGCAAAAGCATCTAAAATCTTTACTAAAACAAACAACAAAATAAAATTTATAACCAACGTACCATATAATATAGTTTGCTTGTCGGCATTAAAATAATTAAAAAATTCAGTTAGCCAATTGGTCAAATTCATATTTTTTGGGGTTTAAAATGAAATTAAAAGTATTTTTTTTCAATATAAAATGTCCCAAACGGAATAAATGATGCTAAACCAGAAATAAAAAACACTTTCCAATTTATGGTATCTAAAGCTTTAAGGTAAATAAGTAAAAAAACGTAAGCTATAAATAAAACTCCATGTCCCATTCCTATAGGAAATAATAGTTGCTTATAAATATCAACAAAATAAGGTTTAAAAACCAGCATGTTAAAAAGTAATGCTAAAAGTGAAATACCTTCTAAAAAAGCAGTTATTTTAAATAGTTTTATCATGATAAAGAGGAATAAATTACATAACCGTATATTAAAAATCTAAATATGCGAAGCAAAGCAAATAGGAAAAACATACGTTTTTGGAACTTAATCATACCGGCTGCAAAACAAGCAATAGCAAAGGGTAGTGGTAATAACGCACCAATTGCGATAAGAAAACCGCCCCATTTTTTCATGTTTTTTATGTGTTGGCTCATTTTAGTTTCCATGTATTTTTGCACTTTAGGAAGCTGAGTAACATATAGTCCTGCAAAATAAGAAGTAACACCACCTAAATAAGACAATACGGTTAAAATAACCATATATAAAATTGGGCTTTCGGTGTTTTTTGTCCAAGCAATAAAAATATCGGGTGGTATAATACCTAAAATACTTTCGGATAAATAAAAGAAAATAAAGATAACCCAATCACTAAAGTTTTCGGTTAACTTAACTAACAAATCGTTAATGTTTATAACATAACGATTTATTAAAAGCAAAATACCAACAAAAGCAACAATAGGCAAAATTGCTTTTTTAAGGTTTACCATTATAAAGCTATAAAAACCAGTATATTTATAGTAGTTGTGAAGTTTTTTAACTCGAGGAGTTTTTTGTTTTGCCATTTTAATGGGGAAATAATTATGTGCAAAATTACAATCAATTTATAACTATTTACGTTAATAAATAGCTAAAAAAATCGGCCGAAGCCGATTTAATTAATAGTTTAAAAATGCGGTATTGTATTCTTTTAAATCGAGTAGATTGTTCTTTTTAGATAAATCATAGATTAATGATAAAAAGTAATCAAAACTTTCTAAACTGTGTGCAGCAGCATTAGTTTCACTTGTAGTTTCTTCATCTTCATCAATTGGCTCATCATCTGGTATAGCAATACAAAATCCGCTGTTTTCTTCAATATGTTCGTAAGCTAAACGTAACGATTTTGTAACTGTTGGGTTTTGTTCTTGTAAAGCGTATTCTCTAATTTTTTTTAATGTTTCAACAATTTCTGTTGGGACAAAATTATTTTTAAGAATTTCTTTCTGAATTTTCTCTATAAGTTTTTGAGCGTTGTTATTTTCCATGGAGTGTTTTATATACCTGCAAATTTATATTTTATATTATTTTATTCAAAGTATAAATCTTTTTAATTTTCATAAATAAGTAATATAATTTTAATGTTTATTATTTCGTCTATTTTTTTAGACTTTATATTTTGACCTATAATTTATATTATGTAAAATAGAAAATGTAAAACCACACAATTATTATGTATGGTATGTAATTATTTAATTATTTGGATTAAGATATTTTGTAATTAATTGCAAACAATTATCAAAGTGCATTTTATTTACACCTCTGCTGGCTAATTTTAAATCAGATTTAAGAATATTAAATTCATTACGTGCTGTAGCTTGTAAAACCGAATTTAAATAAGAATCTTTACGTGTGCTATTTAATAATTCATTTAAACGTTCTAAATATGCTAATTGTAAATTCATTCTATACGAAGTTACTTTTTTGTTCGATTTTGTTTCAGTCCAAATTGTAGTTTTAAATTCTTTAAAAAAATCAGATAAAGAAATTGCCTTAGCGTTCATTTCATTTTGATCGATAATTCGCTCTAAACGATCTGTACTTAAAACTTTAGATAAATTAGACAATTGGTATTTACTGTAATTTTGAACGTAATCGCTGTATTTTATATTTTTTAAAATAGATGTATCAATTTGCCAAGTTGGTGTGCTAAAAGCATTCTCACCTAACCATTTTATGGCTTCAATTTGTTTGTTTTTTGGTACAAAGCTATAAAAATCACCTTTCTGATTTGGGTTTTTAATGTCTTCGTAAACGCCACCAATATTTGTTATAACATGACCAATATAGCGGTTTTGAGTTCCTAAAAACTCTCCGTATAATTCTTCTAAATCTTCGTAATTATTGGTTTTATCACTGGTCCATTCAGCCAAATGTTCTACTACATATTTTAGGTTTTTAATTCCGTAAGTACTAGCTTTTACAGCATCATTACCAATATCCTCGGTTTGTGAACGCGGGTCGAAACTACTACTTTGTTTTCCGAAACGGTAAATTGGGTCGTTTGCATTTTTCTCTATTAAAGCATTAAGATTTTCTTTTTCTTCAATATTATTTAAGCCATCATATACACGGTATCCCCAGTTAACAGCATAATAATCGTAAGGTCCCATTTGTCTAATAAAACGAACATCTTTATCGCCTGGTTGTGCTATATAATTATAGCGGGCATAATCCATTATACTTGCCGAAATTCCCATTTTTTTTGTAAAATGTGGCTGTCTGTAATTTTCAACATCATAGGCACAACTAGCTCCCATATTATGAGGAAAACCTAATGCATGGCCTACTTCGTGTGCAATTACCATTTGCATCATTTCACCCATTTCTTCAACCGAAGTATTTAAGGTTCTAGCCGATGGATTGGCAGCTCCTGTTTCTAATAAATAACGGTTTCTATACGAACGCAAATGATTGTGATACCAGATAATATCACTTTCTATAATTTCTCCAGTTCTAGGATCACTTACACTTGGGCCAACGGCATTACGCGTAGTACTCGCCACATAGCGTATTACCGAATAACGAATATCTTCGGGACTAAAGTCTGGATCTTCTTCTGCTGTTGGGGCATCTTTACAAATAATGGCATTTTTGAATCCAGCTCCTTCAAAAGGTTTTTGCCACTCTTCTACTCCTTGTTTAATGTATTTTTTTAAGGTTTCTGGTGTTGCCGGGTCTAAGTAATATACGATTTGCTTTATTGGCTCTACCAATTCACCTCTGTTATAAGCTTCAACATCTTTAGGTTCTAAACGCCATTTTTTTATGAATGTTTTTTTATCGGCTTTTAGCTCTGTACTTCCATAATCGTATTGACTTGTAGTAAACCAACCTACTCTTTTATCAAAATATCTTGGTTGCATTGGATTTTGAGGCAATAAAATCATAGATTGATTTATTTGCATAGATAATGTTTCGGTTTCGCTTAACATGCTGGGGTTTGTAGCATTAAAAGTCATGTCTTGTTTTACTTCTATATTTAAAGGAAATGCCTTTACCGAAGAAATAAAACTTCTACTTTTATCTAAATTTTTAACCTTGTAAGCTGTTCTCATTCTGCTGCTTAAACCACTTATAGACTTAACGTCATCGCTATAAAAAGAGGATACGTCAATTACTGTTTTAGTGCTGTCTTTACTTATTGCTGCTACATCGAAAGCATATAAAATAGGCTCGTAATTATTAGATCTTACCGAAAGGTTTATAGGTAAACTATCAGCTGCTACTGCATCGTATTGTTTGGCTCTTAAAAGTATTTTGTTTTGAAAACGCTCCCAAGTAATTAATTGCTCATTAATTTTAGAACCTGCATTTACATATCCACCTCCTAAACCCGATGGAATTTTTGAAATACGAGTGACCAAAAGCATTTCTTTAAGCAACAAACTATCAGGAATTTCAAAATAATATTTATCCTCTATTTGATGCACATCAAAAATACCTTTTTGTGTTTTTGTATCTGCTGTTATTACGCTTGCATAGTCCTTTATTTTACTAGTATTTTTCTTTTTTGGAGCAGAAACGGTTGTTTTTGGTGCTTGTTTTTTACTTTTAAAAACACCACAAGAAGTTAATAAAAATGCAGCTATTAAAAGATATATTACTTTTTTCATAAATTTTGATTTTTTCAAAAATACAAATTATAAAAGAAAAAGCACCAAATCAATTTGGTGCTTTTATTAGTTTTGTGTTTTGTTTAAGTCTACAACTTACCGTCTTTAATTTCTTCTACACATTCTGGGTTAAGTAATGTTGAAATATCTCCAAAATTTGCAAAATCACCTTCCGCTATTTTTCTTAATATTCTTCGCATAATTTTACCAGATCGGGTTTTAGGTAAACCACTTACAAACTGAATTTTATCTAACTTAGCAATTGGTCCTATTTGGTCTGAAATCATTTGATTGATTTCTTTTTTTAAGTTATCTTGAGATCTACCAACACCAGATTCTTTTAGAATTACATAACCATATAACGCATTTCCTTTAATATCATGCGGAAAACCTACAATTGCACTTTCTGCAACCGCTGGATGCTCATTTATAGCATCTTCAATTGGAGCTGTACCAAGGTTGTGACCCGATACTATTATTACATCATCTACCCTACCTGTAATTCTGTAATATCCTACTTCATCACGTAAAGCACCGTCTCCTGTAAAATATTTACCTGGGAAAGCTGTAAAATAAGTTTCTTTATATCTTTGATGATCTCCCCAAATGGTTCTTGCCATACTTGGCCAAGGGAAAGCGATACATAAGCTACCCGTTACTTGATTGCCTTCAATTTCGTTGCGTAATTCATCCATTAAAACAGGTTGAATTCCGGGTAACGGTAATGAAGCATACGTTGGTTTTGTTGGTGTTACATAAGGTAAAGGTGATATCATTATTCCGCCTGTTTCGGTTTGCCACCATGTATCTACAAGAGGGCAACGCTTACCGCCTACGTGATCATTATACCAATGCCAAGCTTCTTCGTTTATTGGTTCTCCTACAGAGCCAATAACTTTTAAAGATTTTAATGGAAAAGGTTGAACAAAGTCTAAACTTTCCTTAGCCAAAGCCCTAATTGCTGTTGGTGCTGTATAAAATTGACTCACATTGTGTTTTTCAATCACTTCCCAAAATCGACTGTAATCTGGATAAGATGGTACTCCTTCAAAAATAACAGTTGTTGCACCATTTAATAATGGTCCGTATAAAATATAAGAATGCCCTGTTATCCAGCCAATATCTGCAGTACACCAATATACATCGTCTTCTTCATAAGCAAAAACATTTTTAAAAGTGTATGCTGTGTAAACCATATAACCTGCCGTAGTGTGAACCATTCCTTTTGGACGACCAGTTGAGCCCGAAGTATATAAAATAAATAATGGGTCTTCTGCGTCCATTATTTCGGCAACATTTGTATTCATAGCGTTTTCTAATAAAGGAGCTAACCATTGGTCTCTTCCTTCTTTCATAGAAATAGCTTCGTTAGTACGTTTAGCAACTAAAACACTTGTTACACAAGCACAATCTTTTAATGCTTCGTCAACAATACCTTTTAAGTCTATGGTTTTATTTCCTCTAAAACCTCCGTCTGAAGTGATTACCATTTTACAGTCCGAATCGTTTATTCTAGAAGCCAAAGCCGAAGCTGAAAACCCTGCAAATACTACAGAATGTATAGCTCCAATTCTTGCACAAGCTAAAACAGAAACGGCTAATTCTGGAATCATTGGTAAGTAAATACAAACTCGATCTCCTTTTTTAATACCTTGCTCTTGCAATACATTAGCCATTTTAGCTACTCTATGGTACAAGTCTTGGTACGTAATATGTTCTGCTTCTTCTTTTGGATCGTTAGGTTCAAAAATTATAGCGGTTTTATCTCCTCTTTTATTTAAATGACGATCGATACAGTTTTTTGTAATGTTTACTTTAGCATCTGGGAACCATTTAAACTTGGCTTCTTGCATGTCAAATTCAAAGGTTTTATCCCATTTTTGATACCATGTAAAGTTGTCTTCTGCTATTTTATTCCAAAATTTTCTCGGCTCACGAACCGATTTTCTATACATTTTAAAATAATTTTCTAAATCGTTTATCTTGTAATAACTCATATATTATATTTTGATTGATTTTTTGCTTTGTAAATATAGCTAATATCTTCTTTTTTAACCATTTAATTTTGCTAAATTAATATAGCTATTTATTTTTTAATACTTCTCCCCTAATTTCGTCTATTATTAAAGGATCATCTATGGTTGACGGAATTGTAAATTCTTCGCCATCAATTAGTTGACGTATTAGTTTGCGTAATGTTTTACCCGATCGTGTTTTAGGCAATCTTTGAACTGCAATCGCATCTTTAAAACTAGCCACAGCACCTATTTTAGCTCTAACAGCTTGCACAAGCTCTGCTTGAACAGTGTTTCTATTTGCATTAGATTTTAAAACTACTAAAGCCAAAGGTTTTTGCCCTTTTAGTTCACAATACACACCAATTACGGCGCATTCTGCAACAGCAGGG
>CBFIIG010000019.1:0-19594 GCA_965662615.1 Flavobacterium sp. | reverse complement strand
AGATTTTAACTTTTTATAAATGGTTTCCCTTGCAATGCTTGTATTAAAGTAAAAATCGCTAAAAGAAAATATAGTAATCCAATCCCAATTGTTAATTTAGTGTTTTTGAGTATATAAAATGAGATAACTGGTATTATTTGTAATGCATGCATGCCAATAAAATGAGCAATACGCAAGTCTCCATTTGTAAAACTCCAATTAAATAGAGCAATACCTTTAGTTCCATCATCAGCTCCAATGGTATGAGCCATTTTTGTTCCCATAAGAAAACCTTCAAATGAAAAAATAACAAAAATTATTAAACCAATTCGAATGCTCCATAAATAATAATCTGGCAACTCAACTACATTTTTGGTAAAGAATATTAAAGCAATATAAGCGGTTGCAATTGTTGCAATTGTTGCCATTAAAGCCATCATTGAAAACATAACCGCTAGTGTTGGAGTTGATACATTAAAATGAGATGTTTGTCCTTTAGATGCTTGAAAAGTAATGTATAAAATTTCAAAACCCAATGTTATTATAATTATCCAATTAAATATAGTTGCATTAAATATTGGCAAATAGCCTAAAAACCAAGCAATTGTCCAAGCATATAAAAAAGTTGATAATGAGAATTTAATAGGTTTTACGTAAGCGTTTACGCCTAATACTTCTACATTTGTTGTTCTTGAAAGTATGAATAATAATAAGGTAAAAAACAAACAGGTTAGACCAAAATAGAATAAGGTTTCATTTCTTAATTTCAAAGTTTCTAAAAAATAATTCATTTACTTTCGGATATTCGTTTAAATTCATTTAACCATACATTGTGTAATTTTCTTAGTTTATTGGGTAAAAACACCTTCTGTAGCTTTGCTAATTTTCCTTTTTGAACTTCATCTGTAATTAGTAAACAGCCATTTTCTGTGGGTAATATCAACCATGCATGATACGCTTTTAATTTTTCGTTTTTTGTTTCCCATGCTAACCTTTGATTTGGAATAAACTCACGAATTTCTCCTATGAAATGCTGTCCCATAGTAGAGAATTCAAAACTTAAAGACTCTACAAGTGTTTCAGATTTTGATTTTACAAATGCTACATCACTCATTCCAATATACCAACTAGGCCATTGTTTAGCATTAATTAATAAATTCCATACAACCTCTGGTTTGGCATTTATTTCTATTTTATTATGCACATAAAAATCAGCATCAGATGGTAAATAATCAGCTGGCCAATTAATTTTTGAAGAATAGGGTTGTCCTTTTTCAATAGATTTTTTAACCGAATTACAACTTGTAAATAGCAAAGAAGTAATTAATAAATATAAAATAGTTTTTTTCATTTTTTATTACAAATTTAAACGATGTCTATTTTATAAAACGATAACAAATGTTTACGTTTTTTTTAACCTACTTAAATGAATAGATGATATGCCTAAATACGAGGCAATCATATGTTGTGGAATTCTATTATGAATGTTCGGAAATATTTCTGAAATGGTATCGTAGCGTTCTTTCGGTGAACGACAATAGGTGTTTTTAATCCTATTATCTTGGTACATAAAATAATATTCTGCAATTAATCTACCCATTTTTTGTCCTTCGGCTAAATTTTTATAACCCCATTCTATTGCATTTCTTGGTAAAATGACAACTTCTGTATCTTCAAGGGTTTCAAGAGTATAAATCGACTCTGTTTGCTGAATAAAACTTGAATAATCAGTAATAAATTGATTTTCCATTGCAAAATGAATAGAATGTTCAGCACCTTTATTGTCGATTATTTTTACACGTATTAAACCTTTATTGATAAAAAAAATATCATTTGCTACCTTATTTGGACTGCTCAAAATTGTTTTACGTTTTACTTTTTGAATTTTACATTCACTTAAAAAATGCTCCATTTCATTTTCAGAAACAGAAATCATTTGTTGTATTGCAATTTTGATTTTATTCACCTTAATAGTTTATTTTTTTTTTTTTGACAATAAATTTCGTATTTTAATTTAATAATATAAAATCTAAAGATCTAAAAATCATTCTTCGCTACCGTCAGTTTCAGTAGTTTCTATTTCATCTTCTTCTAAATATTCGAAAAAAGAAAATGTATTTCCGCCATAGCTTTTAGCATATGAAAAATGTGCTAAATGGTCTAGTTTAGTATGTTTTGAATGTTCAATAATCAACATTCCGTCTTCTTCTAAAATAGAATTTTCAAAAACCAATTGTGGAATCGCTTCAAATTTATCTTGTCCAATATTATAAGGAGGATCTGCAAAAATAATATCGAACGTGGTTTTGTTTTTGCTTAAAAAAGCATAAACATCGCTTTTTAAAACCTGAATAGGGAATTCGAATTCTGTTGACACTTTCTTTATATAGCTCACACAACCATAATCGGCATCTACAGCTATAATATTTTCTGTTCCTCTACTGGCAAATTCATAACTTATATTTCCAGTTCCCGAAAAAAGGTCAAGTACATTTAGTTCTGTTAAATTAAAATTTGTGCGCAAAATATTAAACAAGGCTTCTTTTGCCATGTCTGTCGTAGGGCGAACGGGTAGTTTTTTAGGAGCTTGTAAACGTCTGCCTTTGTATTTGCCTGAAATAATTCTCATTTAATTTAAAATAAAGTAATGCATAGATTCCGAATTGTCGGTGCTTTTTGTGTTTTTTAGTATTTCGCAATTCCTTATATAGGTATAAGCTAAATCGAATACTTTTTCGATGTTTTTAGCGTCACCAATTAAATATACTGGAGCCGTTTCTCTGTCTATTTTAATCTGTTCTAAAGCAAATAATACATAATATAAAAAGTCTTCACTTGTTTGGTAATCAAACGAATTGCAATACATAATTTTTGAACCGTCTAAAACCAAAACATCAAATGAAGAATCGTTTACATAACAATATACCTTTTTTTCGTCGGTAATATTAAGTGCAACGCATTTATTTATAAAAGCTGTAATTTTATGTTGATAGTTGAAAGTAGGGTAATAGTCTAATAAAAAATTATTAATATGCATGTAAGGCACATAAACTACTTTGCAGTTATTCGTTTCAATTTCATCATAACCAAAAGAGTCTGTTGGATAGGTTTTAATGGTGTATTTTAAATAATCAGAAAGTAAGTCTTCGTTAAAATAGGAATTAGGTACTAGTGTAAATAAGTTATTGTCGTATAAAACTCGAACATCGTCACATGGATACAAATAGCTACTGTATTCATCAAAATAATAAGACAGTTGTTCTAAAATTGGCTTTGAAGTATCAATACTAAGGTTTTTCACAATCTCAGTTTTGTTTTCAACTTTATTATAAACAGAAAAACAAAATCCATTCAAGCTTACTTGAATGGATAATGATTTATTGCTTATATGTGAAATTGGATTAGTCGTTTTTTCCATATTTTTTAGGCCAGTTTCCAGTAGTTGTAGCTTCTTCTAAAGATCCTAAAATGATTTGGTCACCATTAATTTCGTCAATAGACTCAACTTTTTGTTCTTCTTTTACCAAGTCTTGATCAAGGTCTGCTAATAAAGCGTTTTTATCAATTGTAGCTTGAAAAACAGAAATAATTTGATCGTTACGAGAAATAACACCCGTTTTTAAAATAACAGGAACAATAATTTCACCAATTTTTACATTTTGTAAACGTTTGTATCTGTCATTATCTGGAAACAATTTTTCTTTAACTGTTTCATATCCTAATGTATCTATTAAAACAACATCTAAAAAGAAACCTCCTTTACCAGTAGCATCTGTTTCAATTCTAAAAGCTCTGTTTTTTTCAACATCAATTTTAATTGTATCTTTTCTTGATATAATTGGAAATTTAGCTGTTTCAATAAAAGTAACTAGTTGGTCAAAATTATCAGCAAATTTTCCATTTACTTTTTTGTATCCTTCTTGTGCCTTTTTTAAATCGGCTAATTTCTGAACTGCAATTTCATAACGTGAGTCTTTTTCTTTTGCAAATTCAATTGGCTTCATTACAGAAGCATAAATTAGGTAAGCGATAAAAATATTTACCAATGTTAGTAAAACTGAAACAATCATTCGTGTTTTCGGTTGTACATACTTATCAATAAGTTTAACCATTACGAATGTTAAAACACAAATTCCGATAATTAATAATATAATTCCCATTTAGATTATTTTTTTTAGTTATAATAGGTACGCAAATCTACAATTTTTTTTTCTACTTAAAAGTTTTTCATGAAAAATATCATCTGTATATTTGAAAAAACTTATACGCCTTTAAAATTTAAATGACTCCACAAAAATTCTATACACATCTGTGTGGTGATTTTCCTTTTAATCTCACCAACAATCAAGCCATTTTTTATCAAAAAATGATAGAATACTTGTTTAAAGATGATAAAAACGAATTATTTGTGCTAAAAGGATATGCAGGAACAGGTAAAACTACTGCAATTGCTACATTGGTTAAAAATCTTTTTTTAATAAATAAAAAGTATGTACTCTTGGCTCCAACAGGAAGAGCTGCTAAAGTAATTGGAAATTATGCCAACAAACAGGCTTTTACAATTCACAAGCGTATTTATTTTCCTAAGAGTGTAAATGGTGGCGTTCAGTTTACGATGCAGCAAAACAAGCATAAAAACACATTGTTTGTGGTAGATGAATCTTCTATGATATCGGATAGTTTTGCCGATTCTAAATATTTTGTAAATGGATCACTTTTACACGATTTAATGGCTTATGTAGAAGAAGGAACTAACTGCAAGCTATTGTTTATAGGAGATACAGCTCAGTTACCACCTGTAAAAAGTGAGTTAAGCCCAGCTTTAGATATAGATCAATTACGGTTTGAATTTAACAAAGAAGTTATTCATATTGAGTTTGACGAAGTAATGCGACAAGCAGAAGATTCTGGTATTTTGTATAATGCTACGCTTTTGCGAGAAGAGATAAATGGAAAAATAGAAGGACATTTTAAATTTAATCTAAAAACCTTCGCAGATATAGTGCATTTAGTTGATGGCTACGATGTACAAAATGCAATTTTTGAAAGTTACGATACTAATGGCCCAGAAGAAACAGCTTTTATAGTTCGTTCTAATAAAAGAGCAAACCAATACAATCAGCAAATTAGGACTCAAATTTTAGGTAACGAAAGTGATATTTCGCCAGGAGATTTGCTTATGGTGGTAAAAAATAACTACTTTTGGCTAAAGGAAAGTTCCGACGCAGGTTTTATTGCAAATGGTGATACCATTGAAATCTTAGAAATATATAAAAGACAAGAATTATATGGTTTTCAATTTGCAACCGTTAAAGTTCGCATGATTGACTACCCAAACCAGCCTGCGTTTGAAACTGTTTTACTGCTCGATACACTAACTAGCGAGTCACCTTCGTTAACGTATGAACAATCTAACTCACTGTATCAAGAAGTGAATAAAGATTACGAAAATGAACGTCAGGCGTATAAAAAGCTATTAAAAGTAAAGCAAAATCCGTATTTTAATGCTTTACAGGTTAAATTTGCGTATGCATTTACATGTCATAAATCGCAAGGTGGGCAATGGAATACCGTTTTTGTAGAACAGCCTTATTTACCAGATGGTGTAAGTATAGCTTACTATCGTTGGCTTTACACTGCAATGACAAGAGCCAAAAACAAATTATATTTATTAGGATTTAAAGATGATTTTTTTACCCATGAATGATTTAAAAATTATAGCTGTTATACCAGCTCGTTATGCTTCTACACGTTTTCCTGCCAAGTTATTGCAAACTATTGGCACAGATACTGTAATTACTACAACCTATAAAGCAGCTTTGCAAACTCAACTTTTTAGCGAAGTTTGGGTGGTAACCGATTCTGAATTAATTTTTAATGAAATTAAAGAGCAAGGCGGAAATGTAAAGATGAGTGAAAAAAATCACGAAAGTGGAAGCGATAGAATTGCCGAAGCCATTTTAGATATGGATGTAGATATTGTAATTAACATTCAAGGCGATGAACCTTTTATTGATAGAGTTTCTTTAGAAAAAATGATACTCGCTTTTAAAGCTGATGTGCAAAAAGAAATTTCGGTATGTTCTTTAATGAAACCAATTGAAACCACAGAAGATATTGAAAATCCAAATCATGTAAAAGTAATTGTAGATACTAATGATTATGCATTGTATTTTTCTAGAGCTGCAATTCCGTTTAACAGAGATAAAAGCAGTGGTGCTAAATACTGGCAACATATTGGTGTTTATGGTTTTAGAAAATCGGCATTATTAGATTTTGCTAAACTGCCTATGAAAATGTTAGAAAACACCGAAAAATTAGAGCAATTACGATATTTAGAATATGGTAAACGTATAAAAATGATAGCTACAAACCATACAGGTATAGGAATTGATACACCAGAAGATTTGGAAAAAGCAAAATTATTATGGCAAAGTCTTAATAACTAAAACATCATTTGTTCCTAAAACTTTTTCTAGAACAGTAGTTTTATATTTGTTTTTTTGGTAAAAAGATTCAATTTTAGTTACCTGCTTTTTTGCTTTAACTTTATCGTTAAACATTGTGTTAATTACAATAGTTCCGTTTGGTGCAACAATTCTTTTTAGTTCATTATTAAATTCTTCTGTAAATATAAAAGAAGGCATTAAATCGTCTAAAAATAAATCAACAATTACTAAATTAAATTCTTCTTTAGTTTGTTTGCAAAAATCGTAAGCATCTAGATTAATAAAAGTACAGTTTTTATGCTTATTCAGCATAAAAAAATCAGAAGCCAAATGCAGCATTTCTTTATCTAAATCTACAGCAACTGTTTTACCCTTATATTTTATTTTATCGTATAAAGTAGCTATAACCGAACCGCCCGCAACTCCTAAAACCAATGTGTTGTTGTATGTTTTAATAGTGCTAAAGCCAATAAAACGTAACGCTTTTTCTAAAATAAGCTCTAAATTACCATAAGAGTAATTAACGGTTTTACTGTCTAAAATATACTTACCGTTATGCAACTGAATCTCAATAGTATTGAAAGGCGTAACGTATTTTTTTATTGAAATAGGGAAAATGTAACTTAATATTTTACGCATTATTTTTAAATATTGGCGAATATAATGGTATTTTTGAAAAAAATAGTAATGAAAAAACAGATATATAAATTCCTTTTTTTAAAACTAGGCGGTTGGAGAATTACAGGCACTTTAGATTCTAATTTAAAGAAATGTATTTTAATGGTTGTACCACATACCAGTTGGCACGATTTCTTTTTAGGTATTTTTACTCGAGGTATTACAGGCTTAGACATGCATTATGTGGCTAAAAAAGAATTGTTTGTGTTTCCTATCGGTTGGTTTTTTAAATGGACAGGCGGTGCGCCACTTAACAGAGGAAAAAACGAAAATAAAGTGCAGTCCATTGCTAAAATATTTGATACAAAATCTGTTTTTAGATTAGCTATTGCACCAGAAGGAACACGTAAAAAAGTTGAAACATTAAAAACAGGGTTTTATTATATTGCCAAAGAAGCTAATGTACCAATTGTTCCTGTAGCTTTTGACTATAAAAACAAACAAGTTGTTTTTCATAAACCATTTATTATTACCGAAGACGAAACGTCCGATTTAATATTCTTAAACAAAGTTTTAAAAGGAGTAGAAGGTAAAATACCTCAAAATAGTTATTAAGCCTTATGTTGGTATGTTTTAAACGTTCCATCTTTATAAAAAACAACAATACGTTCAATATTTTCATCTCCAATTGTATTTTCAGTTGGGGATTTTTTTTGTTCTAATGGAATAAGTTCATTATCATCAAATAAAGAAGCATTAACTTTTTCAGTTGCAATTTTAGGTGATGGCTCAATAATTGAATTTGTGTTTTTAGGAAAACTTCCTTTTCCATTCAATAACCAATACAAATCTACCTCTTCAAATTCTCTAGTTATTTTCATTACAAAATCTAAACTAGGTTTGTTTCTACCTGAGAGTAGGTGAGATAAACTAGAGCGTTGTACACCAATTTTATCTGCAAATGTAGATGCGGAAAACTGGTAGTATTCTAATATTTTTTCTAATCTTTTAATGAATAAATCGGTGTTTACCATTGTAACAAAGTAATTGAAGTTAATTTATTTACAAATGTAAATAAATTAACTTCAATTCACAAAAA
Organism: Flavobacterium sp.; assembly: GCA_965662615.1. Classification (GTDB taxonomy): domain Bacteria; phylum Bacteroidota; class Bacteroidia; order Flavobacteriales; family Flavobacteriaceae; genus Flavobacterium. Next base: position 11,449 of record CBFIIG010000019.1, on the reverse strand, counting down.
ATATACATATACACACATTAAATAAGGTTTTATTATTAAAGTAAAACTTTATTATTTATTCATAAAATATTGATTTAAAATATTTTAATTAATAAAAATTAAACTATTATATTATACTATTCAAATTTTAAAAAAACATCGAAATACAATAGTTGAAATCAAAGCTTTTGTTTACATAATTAAACTTTAAACCGATTACAAATGTAAATTTTCTTTTGTTTACATTTGTAATATGGAAAGCAATTCTAATTTAGAACAATATACTAACGTATACCAATACAAAACTATAAGTGGTAGATATATTACACAGGATAGCTTGCATAATTTTTACAAAAAGTGTACATCTAAATTCAAAGTTAAGGTAATTGGAAAATCTGTTGAAAGCCGAGATATTAAAACTATTGAAATAGGAAATGGTTCTTGCAAAGTTTTTGCATGGTCACAAATGCATGGAAATGAATCTACAACTACAAAAGGTTTAATAGATTTTATAAATCTATTATTATCTGATGACGAGTATTATAATTGGTTCTCATCTAAATATACATTCATTGCCATTCCAATTTTAAATCCAGATGGTGCATTTAATTATACACGTGTTAATGCAAATAATATTGACTTAAATCGAGATGCTTTAAATCAATCACAACCAGAAAGCATTGTACTTAGAAAGTTATACGATTCATTTCAACCGCATTTTTGTTTAAATCTTCACGATCAGCGATCTATTTTTGGCACAGAAAATAATTTTAAATCGGCTTCTTTTTCTTTACTTGCACCAGCCTTTAATGAAGCTTGCGATTATAACAAAACTCGACTTGCTGCTGTAAATGTAATTAATCATATTGTTTACGGCTTACAATCTTTCTTACCAGACCAATTAGGGCGCTTTAATGATGCGTTTAACGAAAACTGTGTAGGCGATTATTTTACAAAACAAGGTACGCCAACTATTTTATTTGAAGCGGGACATTATAAAAATGACTATAATAGGGAAGAGGTAAGAAAAATAGTTTTTATATCCTTAAAACTTGCATTTAATCAGTTTTACGAAAACGATATAGTCGCAACGGATTTAAACAAATATCTAAGTATTCCTCAAAATTTAACGTGTTTTTATGATTTTATTTTTGAAAATATCAATTATATTGAAAATAATTCAAATAAAATAATTAATTTTGCATTACAATACGACGAAGTTTTAGAAAATGGCTTGATTATTTTTAAAGCAAAAATAGTTTCGTTTGACATTAAAGATAAATTTGCACATTATTATTATAATGGTTCTAATTTAAAAGACTTTATAGTTAAAGGTAATTTAGTTTTAAACGAATATGCTAATTTCACTTTAGGTTCGGGTATTGTTTTTAAAGAAGGAATAAAAATAAATTAGAAAAACATTTTATGAGTAAATTTAAATTAGACGAAGTAGATCATCAAATTTTGGATATGTTAATAGATAACACACGTATTCCATTTACTGATATTGCAAAAAAATTATTAATTTCTGCAGGTACGGTTCACGTTCGTGTTAAGAAAATGGAAGATGCAGGTATTATTCAAGGTTCTTCTTTAACTTTAGATTACGAAAAACTAGGCTATTCTTTTATTGCTTATGTAGGTGTTTTTCTTAACAATACTTCTCAAACTAAATTTGTTTTAGAGCGCATTAGTACTATACCTTATGTTACAGTTGCTCACATAACTACAGGTAAATTTAATATTTTTTGTAAAATACGTGCAAAAGATACTAAACATGCTAAAGAAGTAATATTTATGGTAGATGCCATAGAAGGTGTTTATAGAACCGAGACAATGATATCTTTAGAAGAAAGTATAAACGATAAAAAACGTTTAATGCATACTATTTTTAAAGAAATGTAAAAATTATTTAACCTCCTTTTGGAGGTTTTTTTTAATCACTTTATTATAAAATGAACATTCCGAATACAGAATACGCTCCTTTTTATGCAAATTACGTTGCATTAGCATCTAAATATAATTCTAATAATGCTTTGTTAGATAGTTTAAACGAAGGTTTGCAATTATTTAAGTCAATATCATCGGAAAAAGAAATGTATCGTTACGAGCCAAATAAATGGACACCTAAAGATGTTATTTTACATATAGTAGATGCAGAACGAATTTTTCAGTACAGAGCTTTACGAATCGCTAGAGGAGATAAAACCGCTTTACCTGGTTTTGAAGAAAACAGCTATGTAGAAACTGCAAATGCTAATTCTAGAACTTTAAATTCTATTATTGAAGAGTTTAAATTAGTAAGAACAGCAACTATTCAGCTTTTTGAAACTTTTAATGAGCACCAATTGTTAGAAATTGGTACAGCTTCAGATAAAACAATTTCAGTTAGGGCATTGTTACCTATAATAATTGGGCACCAATTGCATCATCAAAATATTTTAAACGAAAGGTATTTATAACAAAAAAGGTGAAATTTTAAATTTCACCTTTTTTTTAATCTTAATATTGATTATTCTTCATCTGATGTTTCATCAACAATATCTATATCTTTAATATCTAAATCAGCTTCTGTTTCCGTAATATCATCTTCATCTTCTTCGAAATTTTCAATTCTATCTGCTAATTTAGTACTAACCTTAACTAAAAAAATAGTATCGGCTGTTTTAACTTCCACCGCTTCTACGGTTTCATTTTTGGCATTTTTAAAACGAATTATATCCGAATCATCATAACCATCTGGAAATTTTTCAACTAATAAAGTTAAAATTTCGTTTGTTAATTTTGCGTAATCAACAATTACTCTCTTCATTTGTTTAGGCTTCTAATTATTTTTTCAAATGTAATATTCAATTTTATAATTTCAAATAAAAAAAAAATATATTTTTATTGTCCCAAAATATAAGCAAACATAAGGGGTGCCACTATAGTTGCATCAGATTCTACTATGAATTTAGGTGTATCTATGTCTAATTTACCCCAAGTAATTTTCTCATTTGGAACAGCTCCAGAGTACGAACCGTAACTTGTTGTAGAATCGGATATTTGACAGAAATAACTCCAAAAAGGAATTTCGGGCATTTCCATATCTTGATACAACATAGGAACTACACAAATTGGGAAGTCTCCAGCAATACCACCACCTATTTGAAAAAAGCCTAAGCCTTTACCTTCTGAGTGTTGTGGATACCAATCTGCTAACCACATCATATATTCTATACCACTTTTAGTAGTAGTAGGTTTAAATTCTCCTTTTATACAATACGATGCAAAAATATTACCCATTGTACTGTCTTCCCAACCTGGAACAACAATTGGTAAGTTTTTTTCTGCTGCTGCAATCATCCAAGAATCTTTAGGATCTATTTCGTAATACTGCTCTAAAACTCCAGAATTTAGCATTTGATACATGAATTCATGAGGAAAATAACGCTCTCCAGCTTTATCTGCATTATTCCAAATATCGTATAAATGTTGTTGTAATCTTCTAAACGCTTCTTCTTCTGGAATACATGTATCGGTAACACGATTGAAATGATTGTCTAATAAATCACGTTCTTCTTGTGGGGTTAAATCTCTGTAATTCGGAATTCTTTTATATGAATTATGTGCAACTAAATTCATAATATCCTCTTCTAAATTAGCACCTGTGCACGAAATAATATGCACTTTGTCTTGACGAATCATTTCGGCTAACGACTTACCTAACTCTGCTGTACTCATTGCACCAGCAAGTGTTATCATCATTTTTCCGTTGTCTAAAAGGTGTTCTTCGTATCCTTTTGCGGCATCTACTAAAGCAGCTGCATTAAAATGCAAATAATTATTTTCTATAAACTGACTAATTGGTCCTTTTTTCATAATTGTATGTTTTTATTATTCGGATTTCTTATCGTATCCTAAAATTTTCATTATATCTTCAGATTTTTGTTGCTCAGAGAATACTTCTGTTCCTATTATACCGTTTTCATCTCTATCAATTAAAATATGCTTAGGTTGTGGAATTAAACAGTGGTGTAAACCGCCATAACCTCCAATAGTTTCTTGATAAGCGCCTGTATTGAAAAAACCGATATAAAGTGGTTTTTCTTTATTGTATTTTGGTAAATAAACCGCATTCATGTTTTGCTCAGAGTTGTAATAATCGTCGCTATCGCAAGTTAAACCACCTAATAAAACACGTTCGTAGGTATCGTTCCAGCGGTTAATGGCAAGCATTACAAAACGCTTGTTAATTGCCCAAGTATCTGGTAAAGTTGTAATAAACGAACTATCTATCATATTCCATTTTTCTCTGTCGTTTTGTTGTTTTTGATATAAAACTTGGTACACAGCACCACCGCTTTCTCCAACGGTAAACGAACCAAATTCGGTAAAAATATGAGGTACATCTACTTCAGCTTCATCACAAAAAATCTTAATCTGATTGATAATTTCGTCAATCATATATTGATAATCATATTCAAAAGCCAATGAGTTTTTTATAGGGAAACCACCTCCAATATTTAAACTGTCAAGTGTAGGGCATTCCTTTTTTAAAGAAACATAAACTTTCATACATTTTAAAAGTTCATTCCAATAGTAGGCTGTATCTCTAATTCCTGTATTTATAAAAAAGTGAAGCATTTTTAGTTCCACCTGTGGGTTTTCTGCTATTTGTTTTTTATAAAACGGAACTATATTTCTATATCCAATTCCCAAACGAGAAGTATAAAACTCAAATTTTGGTTCTTCTTCTGCCGCAATACGAATACCGATTTTAAATTTACCGTCTATTTGTTCTTGCAGTAAATCTAACTCCTCGTAATTATCTATTACAGGTATAGTGTTAGATTGACCGTTGTTAATTAATCGAGCAATGTTTTCGACGTATTGGTCACGTTTAAAACCGTTGCAAATAACAAAGGTTTTTTTGTTGATTTTCTTTTCTTTTAAAAGATTTTCTACAATATCAATATCAAATGCAGAAGAGGTTTCTATGTGTATTTTGTTTTTAAAAGCCTCATTCATAATAAACTGAAAATGAGAGCTTTTAGTACAATAACAATAATGATATTTTGCTTCGTAATTGTGCTTTTCCATGGCTTTTCTAAACCATGACTTTGCTTTGTTTATATTGTTAGAAATTTGAGGTAAATAGGTAAATTTTAAAGGTGTACCATATTGTTCAACCAATTTCATTAAGTCTATATTATGAAACTCTAAATTGTCTTTGTTTAGTTTAAATTCCTCTTGTGGGAAATAAAACGTTTGATTTATTAAATCGCTATATTTTGTATTCATTGTCTTTTATTTTTGGGTTATAAATTAACTGAAAGTAAAAAGACAATTCAAACTCTAATATTTGCAAAAATAATAGGCAATTTTTGATTAAAGTACTGAAATAACTGCAAAGAAAAAAAGTAACTGATACTCGTTTTTATTGTTGTTGAAGTAGTTAAAAAAAATTGAGGCATTAGCGACAGTTATTTTTTTATTAAAATGAATAATTATACAAATGTAAAAAATTATTTATGTGATTTATAAATAATAAAAAACAATTTTAGTTTTCAATATATTTTTCAAAAGCACTCAAAATCAAACTATTAGAAACCTCTTTATTCCAAACAGATGAACCAATGTTGTTTAACAGAGTAAAATTGACTGCTCCGTTATTGTTTTTTTTGTCGTGAACAAGGTATAACAGTAGGTTTTCTATATCGCTTTTAGTAAAAGCCACACGAGTAAAATATTGGTCTAAACAATTTTTAATACGATTAAAACTTTCATTGCTAATTAAATTCAATTGCATAGAAATATGACTTTCTAAAAACATACCTATAGCAACTGCTTCGCCGTGTAAAAGTGTTGTTTTGTTTTCGTTTTTTAAACAATAGCTTTCAATTGCATGCCCTAAAGTGTGACCAAAATTTAAAATTTTACGAAAGCCTTTTTCTGTAGGATCTTGGTTTACAATACTTTGTTTTATAACAACTGATTTTTCTACCAATTCTAATAAATCATCTTCGGTTAAACTTTTTAGGTTTTCAATTTTTTCAAAATAATCAGCATCTGCAATCAGTCCGTGTTTTATAACTTCTGCCAAACCAGCTCTTAATTGATTAGCCTCTAAGGTGTTTAAGAATTCTGTATCAATTAAAACCATTTCTGGCAAAGAGAATAGTCCAATTTGGTTTTTTAAAACACCTAAATCAACACCTGTTTTTCCACCAACTGAAGCATCTATCATTGCTAAAAGAGTAGTAGGTATAGTTACAAAGTCAATACCTCGTTTGAATGTACTTGCAACAAAAGCTCCCAAATCGGTTAAAACTCCGCCTCCCAATAAAAGTATTAATGCGTTTCTGTCAGCTTCTAACTCAGTTAACACTTCCCAAAGCATGGTGCACGTTTCAATGTTCTTGTTTTCTTCCCCAGGTTCAATTTCTACAATTTCAAAAGGAGCTTTAGTTGCTAAATTGGATAAAAAATAAGGCAAACACGCGTCAATTGTATTGGAATCTACCAATACAAATAGTTTTGAATAATTCTTAGAAACAATCAGGTTGCTTAATTCTTTAAATCCTTTTGAGGTATAGTGTATGGGTTGCATATTTATTTTAAAATTGCGAGACTGCAAATTAAGTCATTTTTGTGTAAAAATTAAATTTGGTACACTATATTTGCATACCCTTATAAAATTGGTTTTATGAACACACTTTTTTCTGATACAAAAGTAGCTTTTGCCTTAAAAAACGATAGACAATTAAGAAGAGCATATTGGCTTTTTAACATGATTAAAAATCCAACTTTGGTAAAAGTAGGTACAACACTTACCAACGTTGCTTTAAAGCTAAATTTACCTGTTGATGGTTTAATTAGAACTACTGTTTTTGACCATTTTTGTGGTGGAATAAGTGAAAATGACTGTTTGCAAGTAGTTGATAATATGTTCGATAACGGTAAAGTATCATCGGTTTTAGATTATTCCGTAGAAGGAAAAGAGTCGGAAGAGCAGTTTGACGCAGCTTTAGAAATGGTTTTAAAAACAATTGTTTTTGCTAAAGAACGCAATGCAATTCCATTTGCTGTTTTTAAACCTACAGGACTAGGACGTTTTGCTTTATACCAAAAAATTACTGAGAAAAACACATTAACAGAATCGGAAAAAGAAGAGTGGAATAGGGTAGTTGCACGTTTTCATTCCTTATGTAAAAAAGCACACGATTTAAATGTTTCGGTTTTAATAGATGGAGAAGAAAGCTGGATGCAAGATGCAGCAGATGATTTGGTTTTGGAAATGATGCGAACTTATAACACAGAAAAAACGGTTGTTTACAATACGCTTCAATTGTATCGTTGGGATAGATTAGATTATATGAAAGAATTGCATAAAACCGCTACTAACGAAGGTTTTTATATTGGTATGAAATTGGTTAGAGGTGCATACATGGAAAAAGAAAATGACCGTGCACAAGAAAAAGGATATAAAAGTCCTATTTGTGAAAGCAAAAAAGCTACCGACGATAATTTTAATGAAACTTTAAAGTACATGCTAAACCATACCGATAAAATGGCTCTTTTTATTGGAACGCATAACGAAAATAGCTCTTATTTGGCTATGGATATTATGAAAGAAAACAACCTAGAAGCCAATAATAAATCGGTGTTTTTTGGTCAATTATTTGGTATGAGCGATAATATAAGTTACAATTTGGCGAACCAAGGTTATAATGTGGCCAAGTATTTACCGTTTGGCCCTGTAAAAGATGTGATGCCTTATTTAATAAGAAGAGCTCAAGAAAACACTTCGGTAGCAGGACAAACCAACAGAGAATTAGACTTAATTTCCGCAGAAATTAAACGTAGAAAATCTGCTAATTAATCAAAGGTTAATTCACCTAAAATTTCTTCTTTCATAAAAGGACCGCCAGGGTAAGCTGCTGTATAATCTAGGTTTAACCAAAATTTCCCCCTTTCGTCTACATGATAATGAATGCGTTTGTTTTTACTTTCTTCAAGAAAAAGTTCATTTTGAATAAGGTACAAAGCCATTTCTAGTTCTTTTCTGTTTTCTAAAAGCATTTCTGGATAAATATGGCCTTTTGTATGAATTAAGCGAGGTGTACCGCCAATGGCACGTAAAGTGGCTGCCATTAAAATAGCATGGTCGTCACAATCTCCCGAAAAATGCTGTAACGACTCACTTGCCGAGGCTATATATTCTCTACCTTTTGGGTCGCTTACATAATTCCATCTGCTTTTTATTTCTTTAAAAATAGCAAAACACTGAATCATTTTTCTGTTTGCATTTGTAACAGGAATTTCTCTAAAATGTTTGGTAGTTGCGTATAAGGCAAAATTTCTAACCTTAGGATTGTAAAAATTTACCGCATCTATAATTTTAGACTTATTAGGAAATGGAAGTAGTTTAGAAATAACAACATCTTCTGGGTTTGATTCTTTTTGCATGGCAAAAATCATAGCTCTATAATCTTCAAAGATGCGATTAAAACCGTAACCTCCAATTAAAGTACCATATCCTAAAAAACTAAGGTATAGAAAGATAGATATAAACGTAATTTTTCGCATTGCATGTAAAGTTACCTGAATTACTGCAACTATTATTATAAAAAGAAGTACTCTGTCTAATTGATAAGTCCAATTTAAGTCGATTAATTTTTGATGTGCTATTAAAAAAACGGGTATCGTAATTAACACATTTAAAACTAAAATAATAGTAAAATCATACGGACTTGGAATCCGATATTTTGCAATTATTCTGAGCCATTTAAATGAAATTTTTTTTAGCATTTTTTCACTATTCTAATGAAAAGGCATAAGTACTAAAGTCTTTTTTTTCTGTAATAATTTCAAAATCCATCAACTGATTTTGCAAAACATCAAACTCTTTTTCTGTAAAATTGGTTTGTGACCATTGTGTTAAACGCAACCATTGCTGTACATTTTCTAATTTTAAATTAAAAACATTTGCCAGCGTTCTGTCTATACTTGGTATTTGTTTAAACTCAATTGTTGTATTGTTTATTATTTCTAAAATTTGAGCAATACAATGTTTGTTTTCATCTAATGCTTTTTTGGTTGCCACAACTATAAAACTAGGCCAAGGAGTAGGGCAGTCTTCTAATTTTCTAAATGTACCATTATCCACCAAAGGTTGTGTCATAAAACGCTCCCACATAAAATAATCAGCTTTTTGATGGGTTAAAGCTTCCACAGCACCATCAATTGTGTGTACTACTTCAAAACTTAATGTTTCTTTATTCCACTGGTTATTTGCAGCGTTTACAAACGCCATAAGGTGTGATCCGCTTCCGAAACGAGAAATTGCAGCTTTTTTATTTTTTAAATCAGCCAATGTTTTATATTCACTTGCATTTGCAACATGAATTCCCCAAAGTAAAGGACTTTGTATGTATTTCTGAATAATTTTTGATGGATTTCCGTTCGCTATATCTTTTATAATACCTTCGGTAAGTATAATAGCCATATCGGTTTCGTTATCACGAAGCATTTGACAAAGTCTGCCTGTTCCTTCGGGAACATTTGTCCACTCTAGGTTGATGCCTACTTCGTTAAACTCGCCATTTTCTATACACATTTGCCATGCATGGTTAAAATGTTCGGGTACACCTGCTATTTTTATTGTTTTCATTTTTTACTGTCTTTATAATTTTTAGCGAGTACTTGCCACCATTTCCAGTTTATGCCATTTGAATCTGGATAGGTTTGCATTTCGGTCATGCCAATTTTGCCTAAAATACAATTCGATGCACCATTTTTTGCGTGTGTATATGCATTTAACTCCTCAATTTGCATATTGTTAAAGGCATAATTTAACCAAGCAATAGAAGCTTCTGTTGCATAACCCTTATTCCAAAAATTTTGATTTAAACGGTAACCGTAGTCGTAAAAATTAGTTTTACCATTTTCTATATGATCATCTACAAATTTTATGCCTGTCCAGCCAATGAGTTCATCAGTAGCTTTTAAAAAAGTAGAAAACCGACCAATTTTATGTTTTTCATACTGAGTTCTAACGTACGAAATGTATTTTTCTATTTCAGTAATTTCAGTAATGGGTGTTTGCCACAAATAGGCATGCACTGCTGGGTTTGAATCCATTTTTAAAAGAGCAGGAGCATCTTCTAATCGCATTTCTCGCATGTATAAACGTTCGGTTTCTAAAATTAAATCCATAAAATTTATAGAGTTATAATTTTACTTAAAGCGAATAAAACCAATTCGCTTATAGTTTCCTCTGCTTTAGTACTAAAAACACCATTTGCTCTGTTTGCTAAAATAGCATTTAACGATATACATTTGTGACCTAAAAGCTTACCAAGTCCGTAAATACCGGCCGTTTCCATTTCTAAATTAGTTACATTTATTCCGTTATGATTTAGTTTTTGTACTTTATCAAAAAACAGTGCATCTTGCACTTTTAATCGTAAAACCCTGCTCTGAGGTCCATAAAAACCACCTGCTGTTAAAGTACATCCGTTTATAATTTTATCATCTTTAAAATGATTTACCAATGCTTTATTTGCAGCTACGGCATAAGGCTTTCCTTTATTGGAGTTCCAGTTGGTTTGCGTTATAAATTTAGTTTCTAATTCGGTTTCTAAAACCGAAGCACAATCATAAGCATTTAGCATGGCATCTAAACCAATAGCATATTCACTTATTAAAAAAGAATCTACCGCAATGGTTGGTAAAATGGCACCAGATGTCCCAATTCTAATTATGTTTAAAGAAGTTAGTTCCTCTTTTATTTTTCGGGTTTCAAAGTCAATATTCACCAGAGCATCTAATTCATTTAAAACTATATCTATATTATCTGTCCCAATTCCTGTGGAAATTACGGTAATACGTTTGCCTTTATAAAGTCCAGTTTGGGTTTTAAATTCTCTTTTTTGCTCTGTAAACTCAATGCTGTCAAAATGTTTTGTAATGGTTTCCACACGTTCTGGATCACCCACCGTAATTATGTTCTGCGCAATTTGGTTTGGCAATAAGTTTAAATGATAAATGCTACCATTTGGGTTTAATATAAGTTCCGATGCTGCTATCATAATTATCCTCCTACACGTTTTACATTAAAGCCTTTTTCTTTTAACAACTGCATAATTTTATCTCGGTAATCGCCCTGAATAATAATTTGATCGTTCTTAAAACTACCGCCAACACTAAGTTTTGTTTTTAGTTCTTTGGCAAGTAATTTAAAATCTTCGTCGGCACCTGTATAGCCTTCAATTATAGTAATAGGTTTGCCTTTACGTTTTTCGTATTTACATATCATAGGATCGTCTTGCAACCATAACTCACTCTTTTCTTCGGTAACTTGTGGTTCTTGCTCCTCGTGTTCTGGAAATAAATTTTTTAACTGATCTCGTAAATCCATATTTATTTTAATAAAAAGGCAGTTCTAATAAACTGCCTTTTGTTTGTTTATTTTTTAACCAATCCT
>CBFIIG010000018.1:2850-19642 GCA_965662615.1 Flavobacterium sp. | reverse complement strand
ATTTGAACCGAAAAAGAATCCATTCCGTTAAAAATAGGCGCTATAAACTGCGAAATAGGAAAACTTCCTACCTTATCGTAATGCCCAAAACCACCTTGTACAAATTGCAAATGTAAATCGGCAGCATTCATTAGTAAAAATAGTGACATTAAAACAACTTCGAAATATAAAATAAGATTACCATCTTTTTTAGCATAACCTTGCATTTCGGGTTGGTTGAAACGTTTTAGTTTAATTCCATTTCTACGAATCCAGAAAATAACGACTGTAACTAATACTAAAAAGGCTAATATTTCAAACGAGCCAATTAAAATATCATAAACTACCCCTAAGAATGAAAAAATACGATGCGTTCCTAAAAGTCCATCGATAATAATTTCTAAAACTTCAATATTAATAATTATAAAACCAACATATACAATAATGTGTAAAATACCTGCAATAGGTCTTTTTACCATTTTAGATTGCCCTAACGCAATTCGAATCATATTATTCAAACGCACTTTAGGTTGGTCTGTTCTATCAATATCTCTTCCTAAATTAATGTTTCTAATTATTTTTTTTACGTTTTGAGCAAAAAAACCAATTCCAGATAATAATATAATCGCGAAAAGCAGGTTAGGAATATATTGCATATTATTCTATTTTTTCATTAATAGGTTGTACATACGGTTTTTCTTTTTTACCAAAAACCGATACATTTATATAGCGTGTTGGATGCAAACGCAAATCTTCTAATAAAAGCTCTAGCTGTTTAGCTGTTTTGGTAAAATTAGTGTACATTGCGTCATCTGTTAACAATTTACCCATTGTACCTTGTCCGTTATTCAGTTTACTTGTTAAGCTATTTATATTTGCTAATGAACTTTCGAGTTGAGCAACCGTATTTTTTATATCTATTGAAGCTAATGAATCTGAGAGTGAAGCAAAATTAGTTGATATCTTATCAAAGTTTGACAAACTATTATTTATCTTTTGTTTGTTTGTTACCAAATGATCGTTAATGCTTTTAGAAGCGTCAGAAAAAGTTTTCATGGTTTCGGACAAACTAGCAATACTATTTTTTAAGTTTTGCTGGGTATTTACGTCTAATAGACTGTTAACGTTAGCAAATAAAACATTGGCATTGTCTAATAATTTTTCAATTTTATTTTTTAATGGTTCAATTTGAACGGCAATATTATCGGTTAAACCTAATTTATTAGACGGTGTTAAATAAGCATCGTTTTCGGCAACTGTTTTGTCATCAAAATTTGGAATTATTGCAATTTGTCTTCCACCCATTAAACCAGAATCGTAAATTTCTGCTTTACTCGATTTAGAAATAGGGAAATCGGTATCAATTTGAAGTTCTACCAATAACGTAGCATCTTCTTGAATAGAAATTTGAACAACTTTACCTACTTTAAAACCATTTAAAGTTACGGGAGCAGACTTTGACAAGCCTGAAACATTATTGTATTTAACATATAGTGTTTTACCTGTAGCAAAAACATCTTTACCTTTTAAAAAGCTATAACCCCAAATGAAAAGGGCAATAGATGCAATTACTAAAATAGCTGCTTTTAATTCTCTTGTTAATTTCAAAATTTATTATTTTTAACAAAAATAAAACTTTATTTTATTTAATCGCCTCAGATAAACTTATTTTTTCCCCATTTTTATAAGCAACTATAAAAGCAGAGGGATATCCTTTTGCTTTAGCTTGATTGAGTTTTTCTTCCATTTTTGAAAAATCACTTTCTGTTGAATAAAAATATCGATAAAGTCCATTTTCTTCTTCTCTAGATACAGGAGATAATCCATTAAAATTTGCTGCAGATGCAGATAATTTTGTTTTGCTAGCAGCTAACTGTATTTTAAACACAAATCCCTCATTTATTAAATTAGAATCAGATTTTTGAGTTAAATCGTCTTTTTTAATAAGTTCTTTTTTTGGCTCACCGTTAGGAAAAGGAATAACAGATGTTTTTTGAATAAAATATTCATCTTTATACCCTTTAATTGCTGAAGCAATTGCTGTAGAAATTTCGTTTTGCCCTTTATCCGATTCTAAATAAGCCCCTTCATCTTTATTAGTTAAAAAACCAGTTTCTATTAGTACACTTGGCATATAAGACGCATCTAAAACCCATAATGGTTGTTGCTTAACACCTCTACTTTTTCTTCCTAATGAATTTGCAAAATTACTTTCAACTCTTGCAGCCAAGTCTATACTTTGATTTAAATACTGTTCTTGTAATAATTTTAAACCTATTAATGTTTCAGGCTTGTTTGGATCAAAACCATTATATTTTTCTTTATAATCATCCTCTAAAAGTATTACAGAATTCTCAGATTTTGCAACCGATAAATTAGTATCAGTGCGAGACATACCCATTACAAAAGTTTCGGTACCGTATGGGCTAAAATTATTACCCGCAGAATTACAATGAATTGACACAAATAAATCGGCATCATTTCTATTGGCAATATTGGCACGCTCTTTTAAAGTTACAAAAACATCAACAGATCTTGTAAAAACAACTTGAATATTAGAATCAAAAGCCAATAATGCACCCACTTTTTTTGTGATTTCTAAAGCAATATCTTTTTCTTTTCTACCGTGAGCAACTTTTCCAGAATCAGTCCCACCATGTCCTGCATCTAATATAATTTTAAATTTATTAGTCTTTTGTGCAAATGTAGTTTGAGAATTAGTTAAAAGTAAACCAAAAGTTAATAGACCTATATATATGTATTTTTGCATAATTGCGAATATTTTATTCCGTTTCGTTATAATTGTATTAAAATCTTATTTTTAAAAAAAAATATTATGTAAGTTTGACACTTCAAAAAGCAAGCCAAAGATTTTACAAAAATAGTATTTAAAGCATTGTACACCAAGATAATTTACCGTCTTTTACTAACGTTCTTACTTACAATTAGTTCGGTTTCTGCTATTTCACAAATTAAAGACAATCCTAGGTCTTTTACAAACAAAATTGAAGCTCCTAAAACAACTAAAGATACTATTAACAAAACAACAACAATAGACAGTATTATTGTGCCTGTTAAAGATAGTATATTGCCTAAAAAGAAAAATCAGTTAGATGCTAATGTAACCCGAAAAGCAAAGGGCTACGATGCTTTAAACCAAAAAAAGAAAGAGGTAACACTTTATGATGAAGCGGAGATGTACTATAACGACATCGAACTTAAAGCAGGAATTATAATTTTAAATTACGAAAAAAACGAAGTGTATGCGGGTAGAATTAAAGATAGCACTGGACAATACACTCAACGACCCTATTTTAAACAAGGTAGTAATGTAATTGAACCCGATTCTATTCGGTTTAATTTTAAAACCAAAAAAGCACTTATTTGGAATTCCAGAACCGAGCAAGCTGGACTAAACATTAAATCGGAAGTAGCAAAAAGAGAAAACGATTCGGTTTACTACATGAGAAATGCCCGTTTAACAACTTCTAAAAACATAGACGATCCAGAATATTATATTTTAGTTCGAAAAATAAAATTTGTACCTAAACAAAAAGTAGTTTTAGGATTATCTAATTTAGTAATTGCCGATGTACCTACTCCACTAGGAATACCTTTTGGTTATTTCCCTATGACCGAAAAAAGCACTTCTGGATTTATTATGCCAACACCAGGACAATCGAATGCACAAGGCTATTTTTTACAAAATGGAGGGTATTACTTTGCTTTAAGTGAAAATTACGATTTGGCAGTTTTAGGTGATTATTATACCAATGGTAGTTATGGTTTACGTGCAGAAAGTAGTTATGCCAAACGATATAAATTTAGAGGTAATGTAAATTTTAGATTTGAAAACAATATACAAAGCGAAAAAGGTTTCCCAGACTATGTAAAATCGAGACAATACAACATTCAATGGTCGCATAGTCAAGATAGTAAAGCATCGCCAAACTCTCGTTTTAATGCTTCTATAAACCTTGGTAGTAGTCAGTATTTTAGAAATTCGGTAAATATTAATAATATAGGTGCAGGATTAAATAATACTTTAAATTCCTCCATTTCGTATAATACTACATTACCTACACTGCCTAAAATAAACATAGCTGTAACCGCTAATCATTCGCAAAACACCAATACAGGTCAGGTTAATATGACATTACCTACTTTAACAGCCAATGTAGACAGAATTTACCCTTTTGCAAGTGAAAACGAAAGTAAAAAAGGTTTTATAAAAAACATAAATTTACAATATAATTTAAGCGGTATAAACCGAATTACAACTCAGGATTCCTTATTTTTAAAATCGGAAATGTTTGACGATGCAATTGTAGGAATGCAACACAGAATTCCTATAAACACAAACTTTAAAATATTCAATTATTTAAATGTTGGTATTGGTGCAAATTTTAATGAAACTTGGACGTTAAATACCGTAAACAAGCAATACAGTGCATCGAAAAACGAAGTTATTACAACCAATTTAAATGGTTTTGATAGTTTTAGAACTTACGATTTTAATGCCAATTTAGGAACAACTATTTATGGAACCTTTAATTTTAAGAAAGGCAAAAAAATTAAAGCCATTAGACATATTATTGCTCCTAGTATTGGTTATAGTTATACACCTAATTTTGACAAATATTTTGACACTTATGCCCTAGATGCAACAGGAAATACAATGAGAGAATACTCTCGTTTTGAGGGTGGTGTTTTTTCAGGACCTTCAAATAATATGGCACAAATGCTAACTATTGGCGTTACAAATAATTTTGAAGCAAAAGTAAAAGACAAAGACAGTAAAGAAGATACTTATAAAAAGATTAAACTTTTAAATGCTTTAAATTTTAATACTTCTTATAATATAAATGCCGATTCATTAGCATGGTCACCCATGCGTATAAGTACAGGTACACAACTTTTTAAACAAAAAATGACGGTAAACCTTGCGGCTACAGTTGACCCTTATGCAATAGATAATGCTGGTAAAAGACTTAATACCTTTAACATCAATAATGGTGGTAGTTTGTTTCGAATGACAAGTGCCAACCTTACCATGAATTACTCTTTTAGCAGTAAAGATTTTGACGGTAGTAAACCTAAAGAAGTCAACAAAAACGACAAAACAAGCAGACAAACTCAACAAAACGGTGGTAGAACAGACGATTTATTTGGTAGAGCAACCGATTTAAGTAATAACAATCAAAGTTTGTTTGAAGACGAAGAAAAGGACACCCAACAAACAGCAAAGGATTGGTATAATACTAAATTACCTTGGGATTTAAACATGGCGTATTCTATGACCTATGGAAATATGAATAGACAAAGCGAAATTACTTCTCACTCTATTATGTTTTCGGGAAATTTAGAATTGGCACCACGCTGGAAAGTAGGAATTTCATCTGGTTATGATATGAAGCAACAAGGGTTTACATTTACCCAATTTAGATTTGAACGTGACCTAGAAAGTTGGCGCATGAGCTTTAACTGGGTACCCGAAGGGAATAATGCTTTTTGGGGCTTTTTTATTGGTATAAAATCATCTGTGCTTAGTGATATTAAATGGGATAAACGCCAATTACCAGATCGCAGATTTAACTAATTCACTTATGAAAAAAATAATATTTACTACCGATGCTCCTGCTCCTATTGGACCTTACAGCCAAGCTGTTTTAGTAAAAGATACACTTTACACATCGGGACAAATTGCAATAAACCCAATTACGAACGAATTGGTTTTAGATACTATAGAAAACGAAACCAAACAAGTAATGGAAAACCTAAAAGCTGTTTTAACAGCTGCAGGAATGACATTTGAGAATATTATTAAATGTAGTATTTTCATAAGTGACATGAATAATTTCGCTAAAATTAACGGCGTTTATGCAGCTTATTTTAACGAAAAAACGGCTCCTGCAAGAGAAACCGTTCAAGTGGCTTGTTTGCCTAAAAACGTTAATGTTGAAATTTCGGCAATAGCTATAATGTAATTTTATTTATGCTGCACGTGGTATTCTATTAAACCATCAATTGGTCTTCTTAATACATTACCTAAAGTTATACCGTGTTTGGTTAAAACTTCTTTTAAATAATCTTTTAAATAAAAAGCAATAGAACCTACAAAATGTACAGGTACATCTTGGTGATTATCAAATTGCTTGATGTAGTTTTCTACAAAGTCTTCCATTTCGGCATAAATAAATTGCTTGCAAAAATCTGAATCTTTATGCTGAATTAAAAATTTGGCAAATGTTGCTAAATATGCATTTGGATTGGGTTCTTTATAGAATTTATTTTTAATAAAATCGGCATCAACATTAAACTCTTTTTCAAATTCTAAAGCTAAATCTGCAGGCATTTTATTGAAAAAATAACCTCTTATTAAATGACGTCCAAATCGATTACCCGAACAATCGTCCATGGCTATATAACCTAATGACTGTACTTTTTGGTGCAATACTGAACCGTCGTAATAACTAGCGTTCGAACCTGTACCTAAAATACAAACAATCGCTTTTTGATCCTTTGGAGTTGTAGCATAAACAGCTGCATAAGTGTCTTCATATACAGCAACTTTAGCATTTGAAAAGTATCCTTTAAAAACTTCTGTTAAGTAATTTTTCATGCGGTCTGTTCCACAACCAGCACCATAAAAATAAAGACTAGTTACTTCCTTTTTATTGTGTTCAATATCAAAACGATCATCTAATCGTTCTACAATTTGCTCACTACTTAAAACCTCAGGGTTTAAACCCAAAGACTGAGTTGTAAAAAGTACTTTACCATTATCGTCTATGGCAATCCAATCTGCTTTTGTAGAGCCACTATCTACTAATAATTTCATAAATATAAGGTGTAAATGTGTTCTTTTTAAAACACAAAAAAACCTGAGAAGGGATAAATTCAACTCAGGTTTTAAAAATATTATTTTATTGAAGCAAAATGCACTGACATATCAACTAATTTGCTTGAGAATCCATATTCGTTATCGTACCAAGATACAATTTTGAAGAATGTAGAACTTAAACCAATTCCAGCTTTAGCATCTACAATTGATGTACGAGTATCTGAATTAAAGTCTGTAGAAACTACATCATCTTCTGTATAACCTAAAACACCTTTCATAGTAGTTTCTGAAGCTAATTTAAAAGCTTTCATTATATCTTCGTACGTTGTTTCTTTTTCTAACTTAACCGTTAAATCTACAACAGAAACGTCTGCCGTTGGAACACGCATAGACATACCTGTTAGTTTTCCGTTTAATTCTGGAATAACCTTACCTACCGCTTTTGCAGCTCCAGTAGAAGCAGGAATTATATTTAATAAAGCTGAACGACCACCTCTGTAATCTTTTCTAGAAGGACCATCAACTGTTAATTGAGTAGCTGTTGTTGCATGAATGGTTGTCATTAAACCTTCTACAATTCCGAAATTATCGTTTAATACTTTTGCAATTGGAGACAAACAGTTTGTAGTACAAGATGCGTTAGAGATAATTTTCATATCTGCAGTAACTTTATCTTGGTTTACTCCCATTACAAACATTGGAGCATCTGCAGAAGGAGCTGAAATAATAACTTTTTTAGCACCACCATCAATATGCAATTGAGCTGTTTCTAAAGTAGTAAAAATACCTGTACACTCTGCTACAATATCTGTTCCTACAGCATCCCATTTTAAATCAGCTGGATTTTTTTCTGCCGAAATACGAACTGTTTTACCGTTTACAACTAAATGACCGTCTTTTATTTCTACTTCGCCTTTAAATGGGCCATGAACAGAATCATACTTAAGTAAATAAGCTAAATGCTCAACATCTAATAAATCGTTTATAGCAACAACTTCAATATTATCTCTTAAAGTTGATTCTCTAAATACTAATCTTCCAATTCTTCCAAAACCATTAATGGCTAATTTTATTTTTGACATGTTTAATTTATTTTAAATTTATTATTATACTGACATGATATCTGATACACGAAGTAATTCAATATCAATTTCTGATTTTCCTTTTATTGCTTGTTCTAATGGTGTTAGGGTAATTTCGTCTTTTAAAATACCTACCATATAATTTGATTTTCCTTCTAAAATAGATTCTACCGCTTTAACGCCTAAACGAGAAGCCAATACCCTATCAAAACAAGATGGTGCACCACCACGCTGCATGTGTCCTAAAACAGATACCCGAACATCATACTCTGGCAAGTTTTCTTCCACATAATCTTTAAGTTCAAAAACACTTTTGCCTAATTTATCGCCTTCGGCAACCACAACTATACTTGATGATTTACCCGACTCTTTTGAGCGTTTTAAAGATTCTAAAAGACGATCTAATCCCAAGTCTTCTTCTGGAATTAAAATTTCTTCAGAACCTGCTCCAATACCTGCATTTAATGCAATGTGACCTGCATCTCTACCCATTACCTCAACAAAAAATAATCGGTTGTGAGAAGAAGCGGTATCTCTAATTTTATCTATTACTTCTACTACAGTATTTAAAGCGGTGTCGTAACCTAAAGTATGGCTTGTACCATAAATATCATTATCTATAGTACCTGGTATGCCCATAACTGGGAAGTTATATTCGGAATTAAAAATTTCAGCACCCGTAAAAGTTCCATCACCACCAATGACTACTAGAGCGTCAATATTTGCCTTTTTAACATTTTCATAAGCTTGGGCTCTACCTTCTTTGGTTCTAAAATCCATAGAACGAGCGGATTTTAATATAGTACCACCTTTATTTATGATGTTATTAACCGAACGAGGCCCCATTTCTTTAAAATCACCTTCTATTAAGCCCTGATAACCGCGATATATACCTACACAAGCAATATCATGAAAGGCACATGTTCTTACTACCGAACGTATGGCTGCATTCATTCCTGGTGAATCTCCTCCAGACGTTAAAACGCCAATTTTTTTGATTAATGTTTCCATTTAAAATGATTATTGTGTAAAATTAATAAAGCAAAATTAGAAAAAGTGATGATTTTACCATTAATATAAATTATTCTGAAAAATCAAACGTTTTCGTTAATAACTTTTTAAAATACAGCTGTTTAAAATACGATTTACTCAACTTCAGGAACTTGAACAGGCTTTTCTTGTTCTATTTCTTCTTCTTTCTTTTTATCTAATTCGTTACGTTGATCTATTACACTAGGTGGTAATCCCGAATCGGGAATTTGATCAACTGGGAATGAATTATTATTTACGGGTTTAGTTCCCATTATTTTTTGCATTAGTTCTCTAAAGGTATTAAAACCAACATTATAATTTATTCCAATACCTTGTGTATAGCCTGTTCCTTCCCCTATGTAATTAATATTGTTTTCTCTATTAAATACGTGTCCGCTAAAGTTACCTACTTTATCTAATTGCATTTGAATTTCTAAATTCCCCACAAAACTAGATTCATTAACCCCACCAACAGGAACAAAAGCTTTTCCATTTATGGAAACTTTATCGTTCAACTTGGTATTTAAAGACACGCCTACTCTATCTGCAGTATCGTTGAGTCGATCACCTTGACTGTAATCTACTCCAAATTTTAGTTTATCATCATCGCCAGAAAAAAGACTACTTACAATAGAACCAGCTCTTTCGAACAATGGACCATAAGCAGTTGTACCTATGTTTTCGGCAGTAATAAAAGAACCTACCGAAAGCAGACCAATAGCTTGCGCCTGTCTTACGTCGTTATTTTGCAATCTGTAATCTATTTCGTTTTTTAAAACCGAACTTACATTAGGGAAATCAATAGTGAAGTCAACAATTGGCTCTTTCAACGTACCGTTTAATTTTATAGCGACATCGGTTTGTACTTTTCTATTAAAAGATGCACTTTCTAAAAGTAAACCCGGATTGGCTTGTGTGGTATAAACAGCTTCCAAATCTAAATCTGCCTGAAACGGATCACCTGTCCAAGTTATAGTTCCGTATTTTTTAACGTTGAATTTTTTATCAAATAAACCACCATACCTAAAGTTGTATTGTCCTTGAGTTACTTGAAAATCTCCATACATTTCAAATTTTCCTAAAGTATTAATTAACATGGTAATGGTTCCGTTTCCTTTACCTTTCATGGAATGACCAGTGGCTCTATCTAAAATAATTTCTACTTCGGCGTTTTCATTAACCTCCAAATAAAAATTTAAATCAATTCCGTTATCTACTTTAGTACTAAGTGTATTTGAGGTTCTAGTTTTATTGAAGTTAATATAATTTATAAAAGAGTTATCTCCAATTTCTTCTACATCGCTTAAAGGTATTTTAATGTTTGTATTTTTTTCAGACTTCCCTTCTATATTAATTGCTAAAGCATCTGTTTTTCCTTTAATAACTGCCTTACCGTCTAAGAAAGCAGTTCCATAATAATAAGTATCCTCGCTATCTTCTTTATCTAAAGCTAAAATATTATTAGAAATTAAAGATAAATCAATTGCCCAATCTCCCATTGCTTTATGAGAAACTGAACCGTTTAAATAGCCTTCGGATTTGTATTTAGTATCTGTTAAATGTACATTTCTAAATATAAATTGTTCTTCGGTTAAATCAATGCTCGAATTTTTATCGAATGCGTAATCCACATTCAAATAAGGCACTGTTAAACCTGCTTTGTCTAAATAAAGTCTTCCGTCAATATCTGGAGAAAACAAATCGCCTTTTACTACTGTTTTACCCGAAGCCAAACCGCGCATATTAGAAAAAATACCATCTAAAAACGAACCAATTGGAGCAATATCAAAATCGGTTACATTGGCTAATAAATCCAGTTTAGGTTTTTCACTTTCTGTAATATCAATAGCTCCCTTTATTGAAAATGTTTCCGCGTATTCCTTTTCTAAAACGGCTTCTAAATCAAAAACATCGAATTGGTCGTTACCCAATATGTTTACATTTAAGACACCTAAAAGAAAATCGTTAAGCGTAAAAGCATCAACAGACAAGTTTACACTTGGTTCATAATATTTGTTGTTTTGCTTAAAATTTATAGCTCCATTTAAGTCACCATTAAGAACCAAACCATCAATAGTTGGGGTAATTTTTTCTAAATTAACATCTTTAAAATTCAATGATAAATCTTTAAATGTAGAGTCGCGCATTACACCATTAAATAAAACCTCTTGTTCATTATGAGAAAGTGAAATAGCATCGAATTTAAAATCTTTAAACTTTTTGTCGAAAACTATTTTATTGTTTTTTAAGTTATGCTCATTTATTTGCCAATCATAATTTTTAAAACGAATGTCCGATTTTTTAAAACCAACTATTGATTGTTTGTCTTTATCTATAGTATGATATAAATTAAGCTTGAAATCGTCTTGGTTTTTTGTTCCACCTTTAAACTCAGATCGCACAAACAATGTATCGTTTGCTGTTATATTTAATAAGTTAAAATCACTTACATTATAATACTTGGTTTTTATACTATCCAAAGCAACATAGGTATTATATAGCGAATTTTTATTGTCTATATCAATGGTAATATTTTTCAAATAATTATCAAATATCGAAACATACGGCGATTTAAAATCAAACTCAAACTTACCTTCATCTGAATCTACTTTTCCTTTAAAACGAGTGTTTTGCCCAACGACTACTTCAGGAATAAAAATATCTATAATGGTATTATAAATGGTAAAATCGAACTCTAAAAATTGATTTTTATCTAATTCATTCGGTGAATAGTTGGCATATAAACTACCTACTGCATTTTCGGCAATTTTTTTAAGTTGGTCTAATTTAAATTTACCTATTAACTCCCCCGAAATAATATCTGGAGATTCCACCGTAATGGTTCTCACATTATCCTTATCAAAGTGAGAAGTAAGTTTAATATCGTCAAAAAAGTAATCGTCACGAGTGTTTTGGTACAATACGTCTTTAACTATTAGTTCCCCATCTAAATCATCAAATGAATTTCCTGTAGCAAAAAATTCAACATTACCTTTAAAAATAGAAAGTGTATCTACTGTACTTAATTTTATGGCAAATAAATCTACATAATCTATTTGAGCCTTAAAATTATATTGTTTACGGCTTTTACTTAAATCAACCAAACCGTCAAAATCCATTTTTAAATTGGGATCATTACTGTTTAAATACCCATTAAAATAAGGCATTTTCATTTTACCATCCACCGTAATGTTTTTGTAATCGTAGCCGTCAAACTCAATGTGTTGAATGGCACCTTTTAGTTTCGTGTCTAAAAATTGCTTGGTAAATCCTTTACCGTTTAAATCCATGTTTAGTGTTGTTACACCAAATTGTTTTTCATCAATTAACTTTCCTAAATTAAACTCCGTTAACACCACATTACCTTCATAAGAAGCTTGGTCTATATTCTGAATGTTTTTAAGCTCTAAACTGGTTTGTACCTCACCCAAATTTGTAAACGCCAAACAATTAACATTTAAAAAAGTGGTGCTTAATTTTACATCACCAATAACCGAAACCTCACCCAAACGAGCAATTGTTGATGGTAGTTGCTTTTTTATAATTTTTGGTAAAATTTCTATTAACTGATTGTAACTGCTGCTCAACTCATCAAAATTTGCAGCTATTTCATAATCTTCGGTACTAAAAAGGTTTTTAAAAGCAATATTCCCTTTAATATTAGAATTAAAATTATCTGTTAAGTTTAAATTCTTTGTTTTAAAATTATTTAACGGACCTTCAATTTTTGTAGCTACATAAAATACATTTTCTGCACCAAATTCGTTATAAAATAAATTAAGCTCATTTGCCGAAATATGAGCCTTATCAATAGCTACGTCAAACTTAACTTTATTTAAAAAGTCTTTAAAATCTACTCTTTTGTAATTTAAGTAAGCAGTACCTTCTAAAGCCGATTTTGGTGTTTTAATACTTAATTTTTCTAAACTAATTTTGGTTAACGAATAAGCAAAGTCTGCCGATAAGCTTTCAACTAATAAACCTCTATGATCTTTAAAACTAAGTTTTTCTATGTTGGTAGTAACATCTGCACCTTTTATGTAAAAATCGTTTAAATTCCCATTTAAGTTTGTAAAAGCTAATACTTTGGGCTGAGACAAGTTTTCGTCAGTATAATTAAAGCGACTGTTCGTTACATTAAAGCTTTTGGCTTTCATTCTAAAACGCCCCGATGATGGCGAACCGTCATCAAAAGCATCAATAAAATCGTCTAAATTGGTTTGTTTGTCACCTTTGTATTGTTTCATATTTAAATACAAACCGTCAATATCTACATCATCTAAATACGGGTGACCCTCGTTAATTAACTTATCAATTTCTAAAATTGAAGTGCTTAAAGATTGAATATAAAAAAGGGTATCTTTATGAGAATCTATTTCTAAAACTCCTTTTAAATCAACATCTCCCAAAGGAAATAATTTAATTTTTACTTTTTCTACACGTAGCGAAGTTCCAAAATCTTTATTTAAAATACCTGTAGCATATTTCCCTAAACGGGTTTGCACACTTTCAAGCGAAAGAATAAAAAACGAAAGCAATACTAAAATTAGTAATGCCAAGACCGTTCTAAATAGTATTTTTTTTAATTTTTTGATACTTAAAAATGTATTAAATTTGCATGCATTGGGAAAACAAGCCTAAAAAACAAAAATACGTTTTTTAAATTAGAGTTTTACAAAAATATAAAAGCAATTTTCGTGCCTAAAATACAACTATGAAACCAACTTATATTCTTGCTATAGAAAGTTCTTGCGACGATACTGCTGCAGCCGTTTTATGCAATAATAAAGTACTTTCTAACGAAGTTGCGAGACAAGCAATACATGAGCAATACGGAGGCGTGGTTCCAGAATTAGCTTCTAGAGCACACCAACAAAACATAGTACCAGTAGTTGATGTTGCTTTAAAAAAAGCAGGAATCACAAAAAATCAGTTGAGTGCTATTGCTTACACGCAAGGCCCAGGATTAATGGGTTCGCTTTTAGTTGGTGGTAGTTTTTCTAAATCATTAAGTGCTGCATTAGGCATTCCGTTAATTGCAGTAAACCATATGAAAGCGCATATTTTAGCTCATTTTATTGAAGAAGACGGATACGATATTCCAACTTTTCCATTTATTGCCTTAACCGTAAGTGGCGGGCATACGCAAATAGTAAAAGTAACTTCGTTTTTTGATATGGAAATTATTGGAGAAACCACAGACGATGCTGTTGGAGAAGCGTTTGACAAAACCGCAAAACTACTCGGACTTCCCTACCCTGGAGGACCTTTAATTGACAAATATGCTACGTTAGGAAACCCAAAAGCGTTTCTGTTTACCAAGCCAAAAGTATCGGGTTTAAACTTTAGTTTTAGTGGTTTAAAAACCCAAATTAAATATTTTGTAGAAAAAGAAACGGTGAAAAACCCAAATTTTATAACCGAAAATTTAAATGATATTTGTGCATCTGTACAACACACCATTATTAAAATTATAATGGAAAAGTTAAAATTAGCAGTTGCGGAAACAGGCATTAATAGAATAACAATTGGTGGCGGCGTTTCGGCAAATTCTGGTATTAGAGAAACACTTTTACAAGCCCAAAATAAATACGGTTGGAAAACACATATTCCTAAATTTGAATACACAACCGACAATGCAGCTATGATTGGTATTGTTGGGTATTATACTTTTTTAGAAGAAAATCAAAATCAAAGCCAAAACAACGAACTTTCTAAAGCCCGAATGGCATTTTAATTATGCAATTATTTTATACACCAACCTTAGAATTAAACGCAACTCATTTTATTTTCGATAAAGAAGAGAGCAAACATATAGTTAAAGTGTTGCGTAAATCAATGGGTGATATAATTAACAGCACCAATGGTTTAGGTGTGTTTTTTGAGTTGAAAATTGAATTTGCTTTAGAAAAAAAATGCAGTGTTGTAGTTTTAAGCTCTAAAGAAGTTACTCCAAAACCATACCGTTTACATATTGCAGTTGCTCCAACTAAAAACAACGATAGAATAGAATGGTTTTTAGAAAAAGCTACTGAAATTGGCATTGACTCAATTACACCAATTATTTGCGACCATTCCGAAAGAAAAGTGTTTAAAACAGAAAGAGGTGAAAAAATAATTTTAGCTGCAATGAAACAATCTCTTCATGCTTATAAGCCTACTTTAGAAGAGCCTATTTCTTTTATTGAATTTGTAAACGCCAAACGAACAGGTAATTTGTATATTGCACATTGTGATGAGCAACATAAAACGCAATTAAAAAATACAATACAGCCCAACCAAGAATACACCATATTAATAGGCCCCGAAGGTGACTTTTCTTCTAAAGAAATTAATTTGGCTTTAAAAAATAATTTTCAACCCATAAGTTTGGGTGAAACCCGATTACGAACTGAAACTGCAGCTTTAGTAGCTTGTCATTCCGTTGCGTTTATAAACGAATAAGATGAAAAAAACACTCTTACTATTACTAATTCTTTCTCCTTTTTGTTACGGACAACAAATTGGACTTTTAAAATACAATGGTGGTGGCGATTGGTACTCTAACCCTACTGCATTGCCAAACCTAATTGCTTTTTGCAATGCAAATATTAATACAAATATTGATGCTAAACCCATAACTGTTGAACCATCAAGTAGTTTAATTTTCGACTTACCTTTTGTGCACATGACCGGACACGGAAATGTGGTTTTTAGCCCTGCCGACATTCAAAACCTTAGAAATTATTTAATAGGTGGTGGTTTTTTACACATAGACGATAATTACGGAATGGACGAATTTATTAGAAAAGAGATAAAAAAGATTTTTCCAGAAAACAATTTAATAGAATTACCTAAAAGTCACCCTATTTTTAATTCTAAATTTCCATTTTCGGACGGATTGCCTAAAATACACGAACACAACAACAGCAGACCGCAAGCATACGGAATTATAATAGACAACCGATTGGTGCTTTTATACACTTATGAAAGTGATTTGGGTGATGGTTGGGAAAATCCCGAAATTCATAACGATCCTGAAACCGTTCGTCAAAAAGCCTTAAAAATGGGTGCTAACATTATTCATTATATTTTTACAAACTAATAATGAACGAACAACTCAGTCATAATGATGCATTTATTCAGCAAAAAACCAATCCTATAATTGTTGTTTGTGATAGAATTTATTTTCAACAAAACATAGGAAGTATATTTAGATTATGCGATGCTTTCGGAGTTGAAAAAGTAATTTTTACGGGTGAACAGTTTTTACTTTCGGAACGAAAAGTTAATAAAACTTCAAGAAACACGCATAAAACAGTACCTTTTGAAATAATTAAAGAGCAAAAGGAATTGATTTCTTTTTTAAAAAAAACAAAAAGACGTATTTTAGCCTTAGAAATTAGTACGGAAAGTATAGCTTTAGAGAAAATTGAAATTTTAGAAAACGAACCTTTAGTATTGCTTTTAGGGAGTGAATTATACGGTTTATCTAAAGAAGTATTGCAAACAGCCAGCGAAACCGTACATATAAATATGTATGGTGCAAACAGCAGTATGAATGTTACGCATGCTTTAGCTATTGCGCTTCATACTATCACACAAAAATTATAATATGACATCAAATACAATTGCAAACGGCATAATTAAATCGGTTTTAACCCTAGCAGCACTGGTTTTACTAGGATTTGTATTATTTAAACTAAGTAGTGTTTTGGTTTATTTAATTGTTTCGTTGTTATTTGTAATGTTAATTCAGCCCGTAATTACATTTTTGCAGGTTAAGCTAAAGTTTAAAAAAACACTTGCAATTATAACTAGTTTATTTTTCACTGTTTTTTTAATGTATGGGTTTGTACGAATGTTTATTCCACTT
>CBFIIG010000018.1:0-2840 GCA_965662615.1 Flavobacterium sp. | reverse complement strand
AAAGTGAAAGCCTGTCTTTACTAGATATTAATTCACTTGAACAAAATTCTAAAGTGCTTTTAAATAATATAGATGCTTATTTACAAAATAGGAATATTAATATAATTCAGCTTTTAGAAAAATCTAATATTGCTCAAAATTTAAACTTTAATTTTATTCCTAATCTAATAAACGGAATTATAGATGCCTTAAGTTCATTTGGGATTGGTTTTTTAGCTGTATTTTTTATTTCATTTTTTTTATTAAAAGATAAAGAAGCTATAAATAATGGCTTTAGAGCGTTATTACCAGAAAAGCAAAAGGACACAATAAAAGGTGCTTTAGATAAAATTGAAGAATTGTTAAGACGTTATTTTCTGGGTATTTTGTTGCAATTGCTTATCATATTTATACTCGAATTAATTGTATTTTCCATTTTTGGAGTTAAAAATGCCTTTATAATTGCATTATTATGTGCCGTTTTAAATATTATTCCGTTTATAGGTCCATTACTAGCTATGGTTGTAGCAAGTGTTTTAATAATGATTAGTGGTATTGGTGGCGATTTTGTTCACACAACACTACCTACTGTTGGATATGTATTAATCGGAATGCTTATTATTCAATTAATAGACAATAATTTAAATCAGCCTATTATTTTTTCTAAAAGCACAAAGTCTCATCCATTAGAAATATTTTTAGTAATTATAAGTGTTGGTATTTTGTTTGGAATAGTTGGAATGATAGTAGCTATACCAGCATATACGGTTATAAAAGTAATAGGGAAATCATTTTTTCCTAACTTAAAAATAACACAAGTTTTAACAAAAGAAATTTAAAACGTGACACTTCTTAATTCTGAAATTCAGCAATTTATAAACAATAACTTAACAACAGACGTTTCTAAACTGGCTTTACAAAAAAATCCTTTTGAGAAAGTTGATTACCGAATTATTTTAAATCAGATAGTTTGTAAACAAAAAGCAAAAAATAAATTACCTAGTTGGTTTAAAGCTGAAAATATAATATTTCCCGAACGCATAAACATTGAGCAAACCACAGATGAACGAGTAGCTGCATTTAAAAGCAGTTTATTTAACGGTCAATCACTTTTAGATGCTTCTGGTGGTTTTGGAGTGGATAGTTATTACTTTTCAAAACAGTTTAAAGAAGTAGTTCATTGCGAAATAAATAACGATTTATCTGCTATTGTAAGTCATAATTTTAAACAGTTACAAGCCGAAAATATTAAATGTTTTGCAGAAAATAGTGAAAACGTTCTAAAAGAACGAAACCAAAAGTTTGATGTAGTTTATGTAGATCCTTCCCGAAGAAATGAAACGAAAGGAAAGGTATTTATGCTAAAAGATTGCGAGCCTAACGTACCAAATTTACAAAACTTTTACTTCTCATTTGCAAACATTATACTTGTAAAAACAGCTCCAATTTTAGATGTTTCTGCTGCTTTAGAAGAGCTTAAAAATGTTAAAACAATTTATGCCATTGCTTTAGAAAACGAGGTTAAAGAATTGCTTTGGGTGTTAGATAAAGATTATAGTGCTTCACCAAAAATTTTAGCTATAAATATTGATAAAACAACAACTAGTACAACAAGTGAAACTACTTTTGAGACTCGATTTTCTGAACCACTTACCTATTTATTCGAACCCAATGCGGCAATAATGAAACTGAATTTATTTTCTGCATTAGAACAATATAAATTACACGAACATTCGCATTTGTTTACTTCAGATGAATTAGTGACTTTTCCTGGGCGACGCTTTAAAATTGAAAAAACAATACCCTTTAGTAAAAAGGAAATTCAAAACGAACTAAGCAATAAAAAAGCAAATGTATCCACTCGAAATTTCCCATTAAAGCCCGAAGAAATAAAGAAAAAATTTAAAATTAAAGATGGTGGAACGCTTTTTGCTTTTTTTACAACCAACTATAAAAACGAAAAAATAGTAGTACTTTGCACTAAAATTAAAAACAATGAAAACGACTAAAATATATTATCTTTTATTACTAATTGGACTATTTTCTGTGGCTCAAAATAAAGATTGTGTTTACGATTTTGAAGAAAAAACAGACAGCACCAATTTAAAAATTATTGCGCCTAGAATAATTCATGAGAAAATTTTTGGAAACACTACCGAAATCATTCAATTTGAACTAATAAACCAAAACAACATACCGATAGTAAAATTGCAACAAATTCAAAAAAGCACAGAGTTTATTCCGTTAAGTTGTATAAATAGTAAATCAAAAATTTACCTACAACTACAAAACGGTAGTATTGTTACTTTAATTAGTGTTACCGAAGATGCTTGTGGTGTTTATAATTATTTAGCAGAAACAAAATCGAACATACGAGTTGTAGATAGTTATTTTGCTTTTACAGCCACTAAATATGAAGATTTAAAAGAAAGCCCAATCTCTTTAATGCGTATTCAATTTGCAGATGGAGCAAAAGATTATGTAATAAAAGACAAGCATACATCTGAACTTCAAAAAGAAGAAGTAGAACCTTCTAAGATATTTATTGATTATTTGCATTGTATAGAGTAAATAAAAAAGCGACCGTTGGTCGCTTTTTTTATCAAACATAATGAAATTATTTTCTAGAAAAAGTAGTGTAATTCACGGAAGTCCCTATTGAAGATTCTTCTTCTACTTTAACTACTAAAGTAGATTCATTTAATGTTTCAATAGTAGCTTCCCAAATATATCCTGAATCATTTACACTTAATACATTTCCGTTTCTTGTATAAGTTTGTTCAAACACATCTAACTCACAAGTAGTTCCAAAATAATCATTAGTAATAAGTTTGTCGTTAGTAAATGTAACGAAATCTTTT
>CBFIIG010000017.1:2257-19895 GCA_965662615.1 Flavobacterium sp. | reverse complement strand
TACATTATGCTTTACACCATTTTCTAACAATAGTTGTAAAGACAATGGAACCACAAAGGCATCTTCATTTGAAATTTCTGGCAAAGTAACCGTTATACTGTCTTCAAAACGCATTTTTAGCAAACTAATATAGGTTTTAGCAAACTGAATTTCTTCTGATAAAGGGACTAACTCTTTGTCTTTTTGCTCTAAAACATAGCGGTAAACGCGAGATAAAGAAGTGGTAAAATCTTGAGCCCTCTCGGGATCTTCGTCTATTAATGCCGTTAAAACATTTAAACTATTAAATAAAAAATGTGGATCTATTTGACTTTTTAAACTTTCCAGTTGAGAAGACATTACGCCTGTTTTTCGTCTTTCGATGTGTACTTCGCTTTGTGTTGCTTTTTTCCAATTTATCATAAAACCTCTGGCGTGTAAAAAAGCCGAAATTAATAAGGCCAAAAGAATATAAAATACATGAATCCATATCATTTTGTCTGAAAAAAAGGCACTGGATTCGTTTTTAAAATAATACACATAAACCAAATAATTTAAGGCAATTATAACTGGAATAGTATATAAAACCGTAGCCCATATGCCCCAAAAAATACGTTTATTGGTTTGCTTTAACCAGTTGAATTTATGATCTAAAAAAACATTTAAATACCCATTTCCAAAACCCAATGCAAAAGAATAAAGTGTACTTATAATAAAGGTTATAGCTAAATTATCGAACGAAAAATAATTGATATTAAATAACATCATTAAAGTAGTTACAATAAGGCTAATAAATAAGCAGATACTAAAACCGCGTCTAAAATTATATGTTGGTGAATTTCCCATGTGGTAAGTTAAAAAATTAATTGAATTATAATGTGTAAAATAGCCATTAATAAAATAATAATATGTTTCATGTTTTTGATATTTACAGTACAAACTTCTAAAAAACTGATTCAAAATAAAAAAAGGAAATACCGAACTGTTGATTTTTAGTACCGAACTGAAAAAAAACAAGTTTTTTGCCTCTAAATAGTAAAAAAAATAGAATGAAAATGTTAGTAATTTATTTTTCTAAATAATAAAAAACAAAGGAAAATGAAATTGAAATTAGTACTTTTGTAAAAACAAAAAATTACAGCATGATTTATAAATTCCGAGCCATATTAGACACGAAAGACGATGTTTTTAGAGACATTGCCATAGAAAAAACGGCAACTTTAGAAGATTTACACAACGCCATAGTGAATGCTTTTGGTTTTGACGGTAACGAAATGGCATCGTTTTATATGTGTAGTGACGATTGGGTACAAGAGGAAGAAGAAATTCCTATGTTTGATACAGGCGATGTGCCAGGAGACATGCGAACCATGAGTCAGTTTATTTTAGAAGATAATTTAGACGCCTACCACACGAAAATTATATATGTTTATGACTTTTTAAACATGTGGACTTTTTTAGTTGAACTAGCCGCTATTGAAGAAAAAGAAGACGACCTTACCTACCCTGCCTTATTATTTTCGCATGGTGAAATTCCGCAAGAAGCTGATGATTTAAGTTTTGAAGCTGAAGGTGATTTTGATGACGATTTCGATGATGATGATATATTTTCGGGAGACGATAGTTTTGATGAAATGGGATTTGACGAAAACTGGAATTAATATTTATACAAAAAATGATAAATTTATACAACACTCAAATTGATTCACTTTCTATACACCGTGTAGGAAATAAAAGCCGCAACGAAGCCCTCTTTTTGTCTGAAAATACTTTTTCTTTAGACGATGAAATAATGCCACTTATAAAAGAATATTTCTTTAAACCATTTAGAGAAAAAGAAGAAAACTACTTTCAATTTGCACACGATGTAGATTTAGAATACAACGAAATGTTTAACTTTTGTACAGAGATTTTTAATAATCCAAACGAAGTACATGCGGTTTCTAAAAAAATCACCAATCATTTATTTGAGCAATCCAATCACCCACATATTAAGAACGGTGAGGTATATGTAACGCATTTAAGCAATGTTTCTATTGATAATAATGTAGTGGATGCAATTGGTATTTTTAAAAGTGAAATTCAAGCCGATTTTTTACAGTTTAACGAAAACGGTAGCAACCTAGAAATGGTTTTAAAACAAGGTATCAACCTTAATAAACTAGATAAAGGTTGTATTATTTTTAATTATAAAAAAGAAGAAGGATACAAAATTCTTTCTGTAGATAGTAACCGTTACGATGCGCGTTATTGGTTAGAACACTTTTTGTCGGTAGATGCTTTTCAGGACGAAAACTTTATGACTAAAAAGTATTTAAAGCTTTGTCAAGACTTTGCCAAAGATGTTGTTTTACCAGCCGAAGACAAACAACAAGAAGTACTGTTTATGAACCGTGCTATTAATCATTTTGCAAAAAACCAAGACTTTGAAGAAACCAACTTTTTAAACGAAGTAATGGAAAACCCGGAGTTTATACCTGAATTTAAAAACTATAAAGTAGATAAAGGCGAAAAATACAGTATAGAAGATGTAACCAACTTCCCTATTGCAAATGCTGCGGTAAGTGATGTTCGTAAAAAACTTAAAAACACCATTCAATTAGATACCAACATTCAAATTAAACTGGACTTTATAAATAACGACAGTGCAGAAAAATTTGTAGAAAAAGGTTGGGACGAAGAAAAACAAATGTATTATTACTTAGTTTACTTCAATAAAGAACAAAAATCATAATAGTAAGCCACCATTATTTAGGTGGCTTTATTTTTGAAAAATATTTATATTTTGTTTAACATATTTAAAATATAATTAAACAATTATTTCGTACCTTTGTAATCACAATTAAAACATATCTTATGGCTAAGAAAAAACAACTTACACAAAACGAATTGGTATCTGCTTACATGGATTACTTTTTAGAACACCATAAAGCGCCAACTTCTATATTTAGCTTTACCAAAAGCATGGGTAGAGACGAATCGGAATTTTATCCGTTTTTTACATCTTTCGATCAATTAGAAAAAAGCGTTTTCACAACGTTTTTCACTCAAACTTTTGAGTTATTAGAAAAAAGTGAAGACTATAGCTCGTTTGACAGCAGAACAAAATTACTAAGCTTTTACTTTACCTATTTTGAACTTTTAACAGCTAACAGAAGTTTTGTTTTAGCTTTGTTAAAAGATGGTAAGCCCGACTTAAAAAGCTTGAAAACTATGAGCGGTTTAAAAGAGCATTTTGAACATTTTATAGCTCAACTAGATCTTAAAACCATAGATTTAAAACATGCTAAAGCTGAAGAATTAAAAGAAAAAAGCATTAAAAACATTGCTTGGGGACACTTTATGGTTACCCTAAAATTTTGGATGGACGATAGCTCTGCCTCTTTCGAAAAAACCGATTTATTTATAGAAAAATCTGTAAATGCTAGTTTTGACTTAATAGAAGTTACGCCATTAAAAAGCTTAATTGACTTTGGTAAATTTATTTACAAAGAAAAAATGAACATCAAATAAAACTATGAAATCATTAGACCGTATTCCAACCTCTAAAATTCAACGTGCCTCTAAATTGTTACAAACTGGCGCAAAAGTAGGTGTTAATTACATTAAATATTATGGTGACAAAATAGTGTCTGATGAAGCAACAGCTAAAGATAAATTGAATAAAAACAATGCCGAAGATATTTACGACGGCTTAAAAGAACTTAAAGGAAGTGCCTTAAAAGTGGCACAGATGCTAAGCATGGAAAAAAGCATTTTGCCTCGTGCTTATGTAGAAAAATTTTCTTTGGCTCAGTTTTCTGTTCCACCACTATCGGCTCCATTGGTTTTAAAAACCTTTAAAAAATATTTTGACAAAACACCGCAAGAATTGTTCGATACTTTTGACAATAATTCTATAAATGCAGCAAGTATAGGTCAGGTGCACAAGGCAACAAAGGAGAATAAAAACTTAGCCGTAAAAATTCAATATCCTGGAGTTGCAGATAGTATTGCGAGCGATTTAACAATGGTAAAGCCTATTGCTATTCGTATGTTTAATATAAAAGGAAAAGACTCTGACCAATATTTTAAAGAAGTTGAAAACAAATTAATTGAGGAAACTGATTATATAAACGAGGTAAAACAGAGTATGGCTTTTGCAGATGCTTGTAAAAACTTACCCCATTTAAAGTTTCCAACCTATTATCCGCAATGGTCTTCAGAAAAGATTATTACCATGGACTGGATGACAGGTAAACATTTATCTGAGTTTACAGCATACAACAAAAACCAAGAAGCATCTAACCAATTGGGACAAGCATTGTGGGATTTTTATATGTACCAAATGCATATTATGAAAAAAGTACATGCCGACCCGCACCCAGGCAACTTTTTAGTGTCTAAAGAAAATGAGCTTATTGTTTTAGACTTTGGCTGTATAAAGGAAATTCCAGAGAGTTTTTATGTACCTTATTTTGAATTAGCCAAAAAGGAAAATATAGATAACTCCGAAATTTTTACTCAAAAATTATATGAGTTAGAAATATTAAAACCCGAAGATACTAAAGAAGAAACGGTATTTTTTACCGCTATGTTTCACGAAATGTTAAGCTTGTTTGCACAACCTTTGCAAACCGAAACATTTGATTTTTCTGATGATGTATTTTTTGGTAAAATTGCCGAGTTAGGCGAGCGTTATTCTAAAAGCACCGAACTACGCAATATGAATGGTAATAGAGGTAGTAAGCACTTTATATACATAAACAGAACGTTTTTTGGACTGTATAATCTTATGAATGATTTACAATCGAAAGATGTAAAAATAAATAACTTTATGAATTTTAATTAGTAGATGAATTGATATTTATAATTCAAAAATCCTGCTCTCGCAGGATTTTTTTTGTTACAATAAAAGTTTATGTTTAAAGTGAAAAAAATCAAAGCAATCAACAACTGTGGCTGTTATAAAATGTGCTTTTTTTTAATCTCGAATACTATACATTATTAATTGTTTTTATCATAGAATGCGGAGCGGTTTATTTATTTTTTACTTTGGTAATATTTTATTTTCAATTTTATAAGTTTTCTTAAAAGAATATACAAGTCGATAATTAATGAAATTACTAAAACAATAATTAATGTTGGTATAAGCATTTTTAAATTTTCCATATTTAAGGGTATTGATACAATGGTACAGTAAATTGATATTTTTATTTATTATTCGGCAAAGTCAGGAGACTTTGTGGAGCTTTAACTATGGGAAGTTGAGCACATCTTTTATACGAACTTTACTACGTAAAATATTTTCGGATTCATAACTCATTGTCTATTTTTATATAATTAGCATCAACTCATTCACACCACTAAATATATTCAACTTTAAGCACACAAAAATCAAAAACCGACAAAAAACAAATCCAACCGATTAAAATCTAATTTTTTTAAAAATAAATAAAAACATACTTTTTTGTATCAAAAGTTGTTTATATTCGTCTAATACCAAAATACAGTTTTATGACTATTTTAAAAATAGAAAATCTAAATAAGATTTTTAACAAAAGAATCCATGCCGTAAACAACGTTTCTTTCACCATAAAAAAAGGAAATGTATATGGTATTTTGGGTCCTAACGGTTCGGGCAAATCTACAACACTAGGTATTGTGTTAAACGTAGTAAACAAAAGCAGCGGAAGCTTTCAATGGTTTAATAATATGCCTGTTAATGTTGCTTTAAAAAAGGTTGGAGCAATCATTGAACGTCCTAATTTTTACCCATATCTAACAGCAAAAGAAAACTTAGAATTGGTATGTAGAATTAAAGAGATACCATTTGAAAAAGTTGAAGAAAAGCTAACTTTAGTTGGCCTAATAGAACGTAAAAACGACAAATTTAAATCGTTTTCTTTGGGAATGAAACAGCGTATGGCAATTGCTTCTGCATTACTTAACGATCCCGAAATTCTTATTTTAGATGAACCTACAAATGGTCTCGATCCTCAAGGGATTAGACAAATACGCGATCTTATTAAACTAATTGCAAGTCAGGGAACTACTATTTTATTGGCTTCGCACTTGTTAGACGAAGTAGAAAAAGTATGTTCGCATGTGGTTGTGCTACAAAAAGGTAAAATTAAATACCAAGGATCTGTAGAAAACATGATTGCGCAAGAGGGCTTTTTTGAACTTATTGCTAATGATATGACAAAGCTTCAAACAACTTTAGAAAAACACGGTAATTTTAAAAATATAGTTTTAGAAGACGGTAAAATTACCGCCTACCCTACAGAACCTATGGATGCAGATGTTTTAAATACCTATTTATTTAAAGAAAGTATTGTTTTAACACATTTGGTAAAACGTAAGAAATCGTTAGAAGAACAATTTTTAGTACTTACAGAAAACGCTTAATAAAAACATTATGATACGATTATTAAACATAGAACTTACCAAAATAATGAAAAACAGAGCCAGTAAAGTGCTGGTTTTTGGGTATTTTATTCTTTTGTCTTTTATAGCACTTATAGCTTCTATAAAAATAGATATTGGGTTTTTTAAATTGCATTTAGCAGAACAAGGCATTTTTAATTTCCCTTATATTTGGCACTTTAACACTTATATTGCCTCTATTTTTAAACTATTTTTAGCGGTTGTTATTGTAAGTATGATTTCTAACGAATACAGTTATGGTACATTAAAACAAAACCTAATAGACGGTATGAGCAAAAAGGAATTTATTGCTTCTAAATTTATAACCATTTTATTTTTTAGTGCTTTATCTACTCTTTTTATTATTGTTTTATCCTTAATTTTAGGCTATTCGTTTTCGTCTTATACAGAACTAAGCATTGTATTTTCTGACTGGCAATACGTTTTGGCATTTTTTGTAAAACTGGTTGGCTTTTTTAGTATTTGTATGTTTGTAAGCCTATTAATTAAAAGAAGTGCTTTTGCTTTGGGATTTTTAATTTTATGGAACGTAATAGAGTTTATAATAATGGGTTTATTACGTTTTGAAATTTTCCCAGATAATGAAACGTATCAAAAAATAGGCATTCTATTACCTATAGAAAGTATGAGTCAGTTAATTAAAGAACCATTTAGCAGACTTAGTGTTATAAAAAACATGGAAACAACCATTACACAAACCGAAGTATTACGCAATTACAATACCCATTGGCATACCTTTACTATTGCTATAATTTGGACTTTAATAATGGTGTTTCTTTCTTATCGATTACTTAAAAAAAGAGACTTATAATTCCGTTTTTAAATAAACATTAAGTAAATTTGCAACCATGAGACTAAAGGTGGCAATTATACTATTTTTAATGCTTTTTTGTTTAAAAAGTTTTGGGCAAACAGGTACTATAACGGTAAACAATTCACTTACGCCACAGCAAATGGTAGAAAATGTTTTGGTAAATTCACCATGTGCAACCATAAGTAATGTAAGTGTTTCTGGTGGAGCATTTGGTGGAACAGATACCAGCTTTGGAACCTTTGATGCCAACGGAAGTACTTTTCCTTTTCAGAACGGATTGGTTTTAAGTACGGGTAAATTAAGTAATGTAGCTGGACCAAATAATTCTTTATCCGATGATACTGCAAACGGATGGTTAGGTGATACTGATTTAGAGCAAGCTTTGGGAATAAACAATACAATAAATGCTACTGTTATTGAGTTTGATTTTAGTAGTATTAGCAATTCGTTTCAATTTGAATATATTTTCTCTTCCGAAGAATATTATGGTAATGCCCCTTGTAATTATTCTGATGGTTTTGCTTTTTTACTTAAAGAAGCTGGTACAACAAATTATCAAAATTTAGCATTAATACCAAATACAAATATTCCAGTACAAGTTACCACTGTTCGCCCTGCAATTGGAGGTAGCAATGGTTGTTCTGCTCAAAACGAACAATATTTTGATGCCTTTAACGGTACCAATCATCCCACAAATTTTAACGGGCAAACCAAGGTTTTAGTAGCAAAGAGCAATATTGTTCCCAATACAACATACCATATTAAATTAGTAATTGCAGACGAGCATAATTACCGTTATGATTCGGCAATTTTTTTAGGTGGAGGTAGTTTTACTTTCGAAACCGATTTAGGTGAAAATCGCTTAGTGGATGAACACTCGGCACTTTGTCCAAACGAAGAATTACTTTTAGATGCCAGTTATTTAAACGCCCAAAGCTACCAATGGTTTAAAGACGGTATTGCTCTTACAGCATCAACAACAGCAACATACAATGTAGTTTCAGCTGGAGTTTATTCTGTAGAAGCGGTTATAAACCCTCTGTGCAGTACTTTTGGCGAAGTAACCATAGAATATGCACCCGAAATAGCAATTAACCAAACCATATTTGAATTTTGTGATAATTATGGGAATCAAGACGGAATTTCAACAGTAAACTTAAACAGTTTAATTAGTGAAATATACTCCAATTTACCTGCAAATTTTACGGTTGGTTTTTATGCAAATAGCACTTCAAATACTATTTTAAATAATTCATTCACTACCACGTCATCAAGCGAAATAATTTATGCCCAAATAACCAATTTTAATGGCTGTTATACTCGTATTCCTATTACCTTAAAAATAATACCTTTAAATGTTCAAAATGACCAAACTATAACAATTTGCGAAAATGAAAATGCTAATTTATATGTAAATGGGACTTATACATCTTACAGTTGGTCTCATGATGCTACACTAAATACGGCTTCAACAACTGTAAACCAAGCAGGAACTTATACTGTAACAGTTGAAAATAGTTTAGGTTGCACCAATTCTATAATTTTTACTGTTATAGAAGTTGTTACGCCAAGTATATTGAATATAGATATCAATCAGTTTTCAACTAATAATTCAGCTTTAATTTCAGTTTTAAATACCGAAAACTATTTGTTTTCATTAGACAATATAAACTTTCAGTCAAGCCCTTTATTTTCAAACTTAACTGCTGGAGAATATACAGTTTTTGTTAAAAATAATTTAGGTTGCGAAACTGTTTTTGCTCATTTTTACATTTTAGATTATCCAAAATACTTTACACCTAATGGAGATGGCTATAACGACTATTGGAATATTGAAAATTTAGATAAGCTACCAAATCCTTCATTTATTAGTATATTTGACCGTTTTGGTAAACTTTTGTATAAATTTAAAGGAGATGATTTAGGTTGGAACGGTACTTTAAATAATAAAATCATGCCAAGTACCGATTATTGGTTTACGCTTGAATTTAAAAATGATAAAACCATTAAAGGTCATTTTTCATTAATACGTTAAATATGTTTAAAAACTTACTATTTATTGCAATTGGCGGAAGTCTGGGAGCTATTTTAAGGTACTTTATTAGTATTAATTTTATAAAATACATACCTTTAAAACCACATTGGGCAACTTTACTTATAAATGCAATTGGTTGTTTTTTAATTGGTATAGGAATTGGTTATTTTAATAAAACTAGCGGAATTGACACTACTTATAAATTGCTCTTTATTACAGGTTTTTGCGGAAGTTTTACCACATTTTCTACTTTTGGGTTAGAAAACATTCAGCTCATTCAACAAAATCAAATTTTTAATGCCGTTTTATACATTTTATTGTCTGTTTTAATAGGACTTTTGTGTGTACTAGCAGGCTTATACACACTAAAATAATATGTTTACACCAAACGAAATACAAAATATAAATACGCTTTTATCTAGTCCTAAAAACATAACGGTTGTTTCTCATAGAAACCCCGATGGCGACGCAATTGGCTCCTCTTTAGCGTTGGTAGGTATATTAAAAAAAATGGGACATAATGCAATGTATGTTAGTCCAAACAGTATTCCCGATTATTTGTGTTGGTTAACCGAAGATAAAGACATTTTAATTGCAGAAGAGCAACAAGAAAAAGCAACTAATGCATTTAAAAATAGTGATATTATATTCACATTAGACTTTAATGCACTGCATAGAACTGGAGAAATTACTCAAGCTATATTAGAAAATATTTCTTCAACGTTCATTATGATAGACCATCATCAAATGCCAGATGCATATGCTAAATATACTTTTTCTGATGTAAATTATGGTTCTACTTGTGAGATGATTTATGATTTTTTAACTGAAATTGACCAAAAAGAAAATATTGACAAAGAAATAGCAACCTGCATTTATACGGGAATTGTAACCGATTCTGGAAGTTTTAAATTCCCCAAAACTACAGCTAACACACACCGTTGTGTAGCTTATTTAATAGAGCAAGGCATTGAAAACACTAACATCCACTCTACTCTTTTTGATAACGGAAATTATGATCGTTTACAACTTTTAGGTAGAGCGTTACAAAACATGGTTCTTTTACCCGAATATAACGCATCATACATTACATTGTCTCAAGAAGAGCTTAATTTATTTAAATATAAAAAAGGCGATACAGAAGGAATTGTAAACTATGGTTTAAACATTAAAGGCATAGAAAAAACAGCTATTTTTATAGAAAATGCAGAAGATAAAATGATTAAAATTTCATTTAGATCAAAAGGCGATGTAGATGTGAATACTTTCTCTAGAAATCATTTTGAGGGGGGCGGTCATAAAAATGCAGCTGGAGGAAAATCATTTTTATCGTTAAAAGATACTGTAAACAAATTTATTACTATTTTAGCACAAGAAAATTCTACCAATGAAATATAACATATTATTATTGTTAAGCCTTTTATTAATAGGTTGTGCCGAACAACCCGCTAGAAGACCTGTTTTTAAATCTTCGGGTTCTTTTATGAAAGAATCAATCGAGCGCAATAAATTATTAGCCAAAGAAGAAGAAGCAATAATTGAAAACATAATTAAAAACGATAGTTTAACAGAGTATATTGCATCGGCAAATGGATACTGGTACACCTATATAAGTAAAAATGCAACTGAAACTCTTTTTCCTAAAAAAGGAGATGTTATATATTTCACACAAACGGTAAACGACATAAACGGTAATTTAATTTACGAAGAAAGTAACCAAGAATACAATGTGGACCAAGAAGTAGTAACAATTGGTCTTAGAAGTGGACTAAAACTTTTAAAAAATAATGAAAAAGTTCGTTTCTTATTTCCTTCACAGTTAGCATTCGGATACAGAGGCGATCAAAATAAAGTTGGAATGAACACACCATTAGAATATATCATTAAAGTGGAAAAAATAGATAGAAAATAAAATGAAAAAAAGTTATCAAGGAATTGGAATTGGAAGTTTATTTATTGCACTAGGACTTTACAGGGCTTTTGCAAAAGAAGGCGGAATGAATTGGTTTGGGTGGATTTTAGCCGCTTATGGAGCATTTAGAGTAGTGCAAGGAATACTTTTATTAAACAAAGAAAACAATAGTAATAATTAAAATAGAAATGAAAACAATGGTAAACATTATAATAAGTTTTTTAGCCTTATTTACATCGTGTACAACTCCAAACGACAAATTAGAACCAGGAATGTATGCTGACATTAAAACAAATAAAGGAAATGTTTTAATAAAATTAGAATTTGAAAAAGTACCAATGACGGTTGCAAATTTTGTAGCCTTATCCGAAGGAAAACACCCGCTTGTAAAAGGCGAAAGAAAAGGAAAACCATTTTATGACGGACTTACTTTTCACCGTGTAATTAAAGATTTTATGGTGCAAGGTGGTGACCCAGAAGGAACTGGCTCTGGAGATCCAGGATATAGATTTGAAGATGAATTTGACGAAACATTAAAACACAATAAACCCGGAATTTTGTCAATGGCAAATGCTGGTGCTGGTACAAACGGTAGTCAATTTTTTATAACACACAAAGAAACACCTTGGTTAGACAGTAAGCATACTGTTTTTGGAGAAGTTATAGAAGGCATGGATATCGTAAATACAATAGCTCAAGGCGATATAATAGAAAAAGTTACTATTATTAGAAAAGGTAAAGACGCTAAGCGTTTTAAAGCTGAAAAAGTATTTACTATCGAAAGCGAAAAAATAAAAAAAGAAAAAGAAGAAGCTTTACAAAAAGCAGCAGCCGTTATTGC
The DNA here is from genome assembly GCA_965662615.1 of Flavobacterium sp. Classification (GTDB taxonomy): domain Bacteria; phylum Bacteroidota; class Bacteroidia; order Flavobacteriales; family Flavobacteriaceae; genus Flavobacterium. Next base: position 7,885 of record CBFIIG010000017.1, on the reverse strand, counting down.
TAATCAAGTTGAGGTAATTAAAGATGTAAAAGAAAATGGTACTAAAACAGCATCTGGATTAACATACAAAACATTAAATATAGGTATGGTAACTCCTAAAAAAGGAGATAAAATATTTGTAAATTATGCTGGTTTTTTAACCAACGGCTCTTTATTCGATACCAGTTATGCAGAAATTGCTAAAGAATTTGGTAAATACGATGCAAACCGTTTTGCACAACAAGGTTATACTCCATTTGAATTTGAATACGGTAAAAAAGATGGATTAATACCTGGTTTTTTAGAAATGGTAAATAGCATGAAACTAAATGATAAAATTATGGTTTATATACCTGCTAAAATGGCTTATGGGTCTCAAGCAATGGGTCATGTAATACCAGCTAATAGTGATTTGGTTTTTATTGTAGAGCTTTTAGAAAAAAAGAATTAAGCACAAATAATACAATATAAAAAGAAAGGGCTTTGCGATTGCAAAGCCCTTTTTATGTTTTAAAAAAATGTGTTATTTAAACTCATCTAACAAAGATTCTTATTTCTTCTTATTTAGAACTTTATATTCTTCATAACACTGCGAAATAGCATCTAGAATTTGTAAATCGTTCGCATTTTTAATAAAATACTCCGAATAATTACAGTTTTGCAGCAATTGCGGAATATCGTTTTTATCCATTTCTAATAAAGCAGCAAGAGTTTCACGGTCAAATTTAGAAGACAATAAACTGCGAACCGTATCGTCTTTTTTCATTTGTTTTAACTTCCGCATTTGTGCCGGTCGTTTACCGAAAACATTATATAAAAAATCGGCTGGGTCAAAAAGAGAACCTAATATATTACCAACAGAACCTGAAGATCTTCCTCCTTCGTAACCTTTATTTAATCCCGCAATATTATAACGGTATTTTTCTTCTACAATTGGAATTAACTTAGTATCTACTTCAATATAACCAGTTAAATTATAAGTAGAAAGTGTCACTTCTTCTAAAGCATACGCTTTTTCAGTTAAATAAATTTTTGTAGTTTGATTTTTAACCCAGTCGTTACTAACCTTAACTTTTATGGTTTCATAGCCTAAATACGAAATTAAAAGGGTATCACTCACCTTTCCCATCAGTTCAAACAAACCAATATTATCGGTTATAGCACCATTCATTCTGGTGGTGTTTATTACGTGAACATTGTTCATTGGTAATCGGGTTTCAGAATTATAAACAGACCCTTTTATAGGTACAAATAGAGAATCTGACTGGCCATAAATACTTGAAAAACCGATAAAAAAGAAGAAAGCTATAAAAAGTCTCATAGTGTTTTTAATTGTATCAAATATACAAATGAAAAACGAGAATTTTTATAGCTTTCTATTAAAATTATAATAAAATTAACGACTATTCGCTCCTACGAGAACGTCTAGCACCGCTAAATTTACTTTTTATATCTCCACCTCCAGCGCTTGAATCACTGCGTTTTCTATATCCACCTTTGTCTCCACCTCTGTCGTTTCCGCTATCGCTTCTTCTTGCTCTAAAACCGCCATCTCTGCTTCCTCCATCTCTTGGGCCTCCACCGTCGCGTCTTTTCTTAAAGCCTCCGCCACCACTTCCGCCACTGCGTCCACCGCTACGGCCGTTATGATCTCTTCTTCCGCCGCCACCGCCGCCAGATTTAGAAATTTCTACATTTACACTTCTTCCGTTATGTTGCGCACTGTTAAGCACTTCCATAACGCGTTCTGCAACTGCAGCATCCGTATTAAAGAAAGAGAAACCTTCTTTAACATCTACTTTAAATAAATCATCTCTACCTAAATCTACTGTATCACGAACGAAGTCTTTTAAGCTCATCCAGTCAAATCCGTCTCTTTCTCCTAAGTTTAAGAAAAAACGAACCGATCCGTCAGAAGGAACTGCACCTCTATCACCACCTGCACTGCTGGTGTTAATATCTTGTGCTTTTTTATAATAATTTAAGAAACGATTAAATTCAACAGAAATTACTTTTTTAATTAATTCCTCTTTCGGAATATCGCTTAGTAATTCGTTTATAGCTGGTAAATAAGTATCAATACTATTATCTGCTTCTACGTCTTTAATTTTATTAGCTAAGTGCAATAATTGAATTTCACAAATCTCTATTCCAGATGGAATTGATTTTTCTTCAAATTTTTGCTTAATAATACGTTCTATTGAACCTATTTTACGCATTTCACTTTTTGTAACTATAACTATAGAAGTACCATTTTTACCTGCTCTACCTGTACGACCACTACGGTGCGTATAAGTTTCTATTTCGTCTGGTAATTGATAGTTTATTACGTGTGTAATATCGTCAACATCTATACCACGAGCAGCAACGTCTGTAGCTACAAGCATTTGTATTTGACGACCTCTAAAAGATTTCATTACACCGTCACGCTGAGCCTGAGATAAATCTCCGTGCAAAGCTGCAGCATTATAACCATCTTCAATTAATTTTTCTGCAACAGATTGTGTATCACGTTTAGTTCTACAAAAAATAACCGAAAATATATCTGGATTAGCATCTGACAAACGCTTTAAAGCGCTGTAACGATCTCTTCCTCCAACAACATAAAACTCATGAGAAATAGTTTTAGAAGCCGAATTTTTATGTCCAACCGTAATTTCTTGCGGGTTTTTCATAAATTCTTTAGCAATTCTAGAAACCTCACTTGGCATAGTTGCAGAGAACAACCAAGTATTTTTTTCTTTTGGTGTGTCTTTTAAGATAGATGTAATATCTTCATAAAAGCCCATGTTAAGCATTTCGTCTGCTTCGTCTAAAATACAATAGTCAATATTGGTAATATCTACCATATTTCTATTAATCATGTCTTGCATTCTACCTGGAGTAGCTACAATAATTTGAGCTCCACGTTTAACTTGTCTTGCTTGATCTGAAATACTAGCACCTCCATAAATAGCGACAACGTTTACGTTTTCGTATTTTGAATATAATTTTATTTCGTTTGTAATCTGCAAACACAACTCACGTGTTGGCGACAAAATAAGCCCTTGCGTTCTATTAGATGAAGGGTCTATTTTCTGTAAAAGCGGAAAACCAAATGCAGCGGTCTTCCCAGTTCCTGTCTGAGCCAAAGCCACTAAGTCTATATTTTCTGCCAATAATAGGGGAATCGCCTTCTCCTGTACCTCACTTGGAGTATCATACCCCATGTCTGCAATCGCCCGCACTAGCGATTCTTGTAATCCTAATTCTTGAAATTTGTTCATTCTTGTTATATAAATTGGGTGCAAAAGTAATACTAATAAGTGAGAATAGCTAATTTACTGATAATTAATAAATTGAGGCTGAAAATTAAATTTGTTTGCATTAAATCTATAAAAAAAAATTGATAGTACTAAATATGAAATCATTAAAATACCAATTAAATCTTTTATACCTATATTTGCCTTTTACAAAAATTGGTATATTCCCCATTATTGATTACTGACAAAATAAATGTCTAAACTCCCCAAAGAACACAAGTTTATCGATTTATCCGATTATGGAAGACCGATAGCCCAAATAATAGTAAACCAACTTAAAGAGACTCGATTTACTGCAATTCATGTAACAATTTGGTTTATAATTGCTGGTTTAATAGCAATCTATTTTATTCTAAATCAACAATTTACTCTTGCTGCCTTTTTTTTAATTCTGAAATCGATTTTAGATGCAGCAGATGGTGGATTAGCAAGAGCTAAAAACAAACCTTCTTACACCGGAAGATATTTAGATTCAGTTTCGGATATAATTCTAAATGCACTAATTTTTGCTGCAATTTTTACAATTACCAAAACACCAGTTTGGATTGCAATTACCGCATTTTTAGGACTGCAATTACAAGGAACATTGTATAATTATTATTATGTAATACTTAGAAATAGATACGAAGGCGACACTACAAGTAGGGTTTTCGAATACAGCACTCCTAATGCATTACCCGGTGAATCTCAAAAAAATGTAAACGTTTTGTTTTTTTTATATAAAATGCTTTATGGTGTTTTCGATAAAATTATTTACGCTTTAGATAAAAATGCAAATAAAGGTAAACCTTTCCCTAAATGGTTTATGACATGTGTTTCTTCATTTGGACTTGGTTTTCAGTTATTGATTATTGCACTTATGCTGGTTTTAAATCTAAAAGAATTTATTCTTCTTTTCTTTTTAATTTATAGTTTAATAATTTTTGCTTTTATAGGTATTAGAAAATCATTTTTTTAATTTAAAATAAATTTTAGCTTTTAAACATTAAATTTGTCAAATGAATGATAACTTTATAAATGAGTTTTTTGGTATTGGCATACAAAACGGTAAAACCCCCGAAAACTTAGGTGTTCTTTGGCGTACTGCTCAAAACATGGGAGCTAGCTTTATTTTTACCATTGGAAACAGATATGCAAAACAAGCTTGCGATACGCATAATGCTGTAAAAGCAATGCCTTATTTTCATTACGAAACATTCGAAGATTTTTTTGACAACCTACCCAAAGGAGCGCGTTTAATAGGTGTAGAATTAGACGAAACCGCAGAAGAATTAGAAACCTTTCATCATCCGCGTAGGTGCGTTTATTTACTTGGTGCAGAAGACCACGGACTGTCCAGAAAAGCCATAGACAGCTGCCATTCTTTAGTAAAATTTAAATCGACAAAAAGTGTTAATGTAGCCGTAGCCGGAAGTATTATTTTATACGACAGAACATTAGGAAAACCTCGCTCCTAATCTACGTTTTCTATGTTTTTATAAGCTGCAATAACAGATTTTACCAAACGGTGACGCACAACGTCTTTATCGTCTAAATACATCATTCCAATTCCGTCAATGTCTTTTAAAACCAATAACGCTTCTTTTAAACCAGAAATCGTTCTGCGTGGTAAATCAATTTGACCTGGATCTCCCGTAATTAAAAACTTAGCATTACGCCCCATACGGGTTAAAAACATTTTCATTTGGGCATGAGTAGTGTTTTGTCCTTCGTCTAAAATTACAAAAGCATTGTCTAAAGTTCGCCCACGCATAAATGCCAAAGGTGCAATTTGTATAATTGATTTTTGTATGTAATCGTCTAGCTTTTCGGAAGGAATCATGTCGCGTAATGCATCATAAAGCGGCTGCATATACGGATCTAACTTCTCTTTCATATCGCCTGGTAAAAAACCAAGGTTCTCCCCTGCCTCTACCGCCGGACGTGTTAAAATAATACGTTTAACTTCCTTTTCTTTTAACGCTTTTACGGCCATAGCAACTCCCATATAGGTTTTACCTGTACCAGCTGGACCAATAGCAAAAACCATATCGTTTTTGTGAATTAAATCTACTAATTTTTCTTGATTAGGCGTCATGGCTTTTACCAACTTACCGCCTACACCATGCACTATAATTTTGTCTCTAGAAATTGCTTTTTCTTGAACCTGTTCTTCACTTTCAATAATACGAGTTACCACATTTTCGTCTATTCTATTGTAGCGAGTATAATGCTGCATTAAGCGATAAAAACGTTTTTCAAACTGATCTAAAATATCCGAATCTCCATAAATTTTTAAAACAGTTCCACGAGCCACAAACTTAATTTTTGGATAATATTTTTTAATGGTTTGTAAATGGGTATCGTT
>CBFIIG010000017.1:0-2247 GCA_965662615.1 Flavobacterium sp. | reverse complement strand
TTGGAGTAATATCTATAAGTTCAATAATTCTTTCGTTCAAGAGTATAGGATTTAATTATTTTATTAGCTTAAAAATAGTAACTTTGCTCTTCAAATTTACACAAAAAGTTTTTAGAATTTTATACTATTTCCAAAAAAATGCCCATTATTACGCTTCTTACCGATTTTGGACTAAAGGACCCTACTGTTGGAAGTCTTAAAGGAAAAATATTAACTGTAAATAATTCAGCAACCATTGTTGATATTTCACATCAAATAACACCCTTTAACTTTATGGAAGCTGGTTATGCATTGCAATCAGCTTATGCTAGTTTTCCTAAAGGAACCATTCATATTATAGGAGTTAATGCAGAACGAGAAGGTGCTATTAACCATTTAGTAATGGAATGGGAAAATCAGTTTTTTATTTGCGCAGATAATGGCGTTTTAAATACATTGGTAGCTTTAAAAAAACCAAGTCAGCTCTATAAAATTAATATTCATAATCGATTAAATGAAAATGCAACCGATTTAGATTTATTTGTAACCGTTGCTAATCATATTGCTAGCGATGGTAAATTAAACTTTGTAGGCGAACCTATTTCCGATTTATTACCTCAAATGGAATTGAGTTTACAGGTTAACGAAGAAAAAACTAAAATAAAAGGACATGTGGTTTATATTGACCATTTTGGCAATGCAGTAACCAACATTAGTAAAAAAGTTTTTACAGAAACCACTAGAGGTAGAAAATTTGAAATTCAGTTCAATAAAAGAGCGATTAGAAAAATACATTCAAACTACAGCGATTTTCCTGTAACTGATAAAATGCCACTTAAAAATTTTGAAGGCAATCCCTTGGCTTTATTTAATGAACAAGGTTTTTTAGAAATTGCTATTTTTAAAGGAACTACCGACTCTTTTGGATCTGCAAATTCATTACTAGGTTTGCGTTTTAGAGATACAGTTATGATTCAGTTTACAAACAACGAAACTTTTTAATATGTTAGTACGAATAGTTAAATTAACGTTTCACGAAGAAAAAATACCCGCTTTTTTAGCCAATTTTGAAGAAGTAAAAAACAACATTAGAGGTTTTAAAGGAAATCAGTTTTTAGAATTATATCAAGATAAAAACAACCCTTGTATTTTTTTTACATACAGTTATTGGGAAAACGAAGAAGCATTAGAAAACTACCGCCATTCTGATGTTTTTAAAGAAATATGGTCGTTTACAAAAACATTATTTGCCGATAAGCCAGAAGCCTGGAGTGTAAATAAATTAGCCACTTTACATTAAAATAAAAACACTTTTTTTACGTTTGCAACTGCAACAACATTTAAAATATGAAAGCATTATTAATTAGAGAAATAAAATCGTTTTTTGGGTCGCCCATTGGCTACTTAGTTGTGGGTTTATTTTTACTCATGACCGGTTTATTCTTATGGGTTTTTACAGGTGATTTTAATATTTTAAATTCGGGATATGCCGATTTAAGTCCGTTTTTTAAGCTAACACCTTGGATATTTATTTTTCTTATTCCGGCAATTACAATGCGTAGTTTTTCCGAAGAAATAAAACAAGGTACAATTGAATTACTATTTACTAAACCTATAAGTTTGTGGCAAATTGTATTAGGTAAATATTTAGGTGCTTTCACTTTAGTATTAATTGCATTGTTACCTACTTTACTATACGTTTGGGTACTTTCTAACTATGGTGCACCAGCAGGGTCAATTGATTTAGGAAGCACTTGGGGTTCTTATTTTGGACTGCTATTTTTAGCTTCAACATATATAAGTATTGGCGTTTTTACCTCTACTTTAACCGAAAACCAAATTGTGAGTTTTATTCTCGCTGTGTTGTTTAGCTTTATTGTTTATTATGGTTTCGAAGCGGTTAGCAATACTTTTAATATGCCTTTTATTTCTAATTTAGGAATCGAAAGTCATTTTACAAGCATGAGCCGTGGTGTAATTGACACCCGAGATTTAATTTACTTCATTAGCAGCAGCTTCTTGTTTTTATATATAACTGTTTTTCAACTTAAAAGACTAAAAAAATAATGAAAAATAGCTTTTTAAACAACAGTAAAAACCTTTTTGCAACCCTTATAATTTTGGTTGCGGTTAATTGGCTTGGTAGTATTTATTTTTCTCGTTTCGACTTAACACAAGACAAGCGTTACACCTTATCTCAAACTACTTTAGACATTATAAAAACGGTAGATAAACCCTTAATTATTGATGTTTTTTTAGAAGGAAATT
>CBFIIG010000016.1:0-20606 GCA_965662615.1 Flavobacterium sp. | reverse complement strand
TACTTCTTTACCATGCTCAAAAGTTCCTTTATAACGTAATCTGCTACTTTTTTCATGATTACCTTGCCAATCACCATGACGTAAACCATCTGCATCGAACTGGTTTAGAGTTTGTGCATTTGCTAAAGAACCTAATAGTAATAAAAAAAATAAAATCTTACTCATTTAGTTAAATTATTATTTAAAATTAATAAAAATAAACAAATCATTATAAAATGTTAAATTTATGATTTGCAACATTTTAATAGAAATAATTAATTACTTTTGTTTAATAAAAATTAATTATTGTTAAACAAAAAAATTATCTATTATGAATTATTATGCAAAATTAATCAAATTAACTTTACTAAGCACAATTAGTATCTTTATGTTCTCATGTTCTGATGACGAAACTGATGTTTTACCTCAAAACAACTCAATCACAAGTATTGCATCAAGTGTATCTGAATTTTCAATTCTAACTGACGCATTAATTCGTACAGGTTTAGATCAAACTTTAGACCAAAGTGGTGCGTTTACTGTATTTGCTCCAACTAATGATGCATTTACAACATTTTTAACAAACAATAATATTGCTAGTTTAGATGATGTTTCTAACGAAGCTTTAACACAAATATTATTAAATCATGTTTTGAACGGAGTAAACAAATCAACCGACTTAACAACAACTTACGTTAGTACATTAGCTTTTGGTAGTGCATCAAGCACAAACAATCTAAGCATGTATATAAACACAAATGGAGGTGTTTCTTTAAACGGAGTTTCTAATGTAACACAAGCTGATATTATTGCTTCAAACGGAGTTATTCATAAAGTTGATGCAGTTATTGGCTTACCTACAATTGTAACTCACGCAACAGCAAACAGTAGTTTTTCAACATTAGTTTCGGTTTTAACAGATCCAAATCAGCCAGACTTTGCTGGTATATTATCTGGAACTGATGGTGGTCCTTTTACTGTATTTGCACCAACTAATTTAGCTTTTTCTGATTTAGATGCAGAACTAGCCCCAGGTGGAATAGCAAGTGTATCCAATGAGAACCTTACTAAAGTTTTACAATACCATGTAGTTGGTGAAGCAAACGTTTTGTCTAGTCAATTAACAAACAATATGAATGTTAATACTTTAGTAGATCAAGAATTTACAATTAATTTAATGAACAACACTGCAACCATTACAGACTCTGCAGATAGAGAAAGTGAAATTATTGCAACGGATGTTCAGTGTTCAAATGGTGTAATTCATGTTATAAATAAAGTATTACTGCCTAGTTTTAATTAAGTTTAATTACCTAAACACTCTATACAACAAAAGCCGCTTATAAGCGGCTTTTGTTATTTTGAAATTATAAAATATTACTTCTTATTTTGTTTTGCTTTTTGAGCTTCTGCTTGTTCCATCATTTCTCGCATTTTCTTTTGAAACTTACCTTCCTTTTTAGGCTTGGATTTGTTTTCTTCTATTTTAGCATGAATTTTATCAGTATCTATAATGTAATTTTTAATAACCAACATTATACCTATTGTAATTAAGTTAGAAACAAAATAATACAAACTCATTCCCGATGCGTAGTTATTAAAGAAAAACAACATCATTACAGGAGAAATATAAAGCATCACTTTCATTATTTTACCCATATCTGGCATTCCTTCTTGAGTTGGAGCACTCATTTGTTGGTCACCCGTTGTCATTCTCATATAAAAGAATATGGCAACAGATGCTAATATTGGGAACAAACTTACGTGATCTCCGTAAAATGGAATATTAAATGGCAATTGATAAATACTGTCATAAGAAGACAAATCGTCTGCCCAAAGGAAATTTTTCTGGCGTAAGTCAAAAACCGAAGGGAAGAAATAAATTAAAGCATACAGTAAAGGCATTTGTAACAAAGCTGGAATACAACCAGCCATAGGATTTACACCTGCTTTGGAATACAGCTTCATTGTCTCTTGCTGTTTTTTCATTGGATCGTTTTTATATTTTTCACCTAACGCAGTAACTTCTGGACGAATTACTTTCATTTTGGCTTGAGATAAATACGATTTATATGTAACTGGCGACAAAACCAATCGCACTAAAACAGTCATTACAATAATTCCAATTCCGTATGGTAAAAAGGTCGATAAAAACCCAAATAATGGAATAAATACAAAACGATTTATCCAACCGAATATTCCCCAACCTAAAGGCATTACTTCGTCTAAATTTCTATCATAATTATTTAAAATATCAAATTTAGAAGGGCCATAATATAAATTCATATCGTAATTTATAGCACCATCATTAAAGGCTAAAGGCACACGACCCAAATAGTTTTTTGTAAAAACGGTATCAATAGCCTCGTCATCTACTAAATTGTCCGATTTTAACATTGCCGTTTTAAACGCTTTGTCTGTTAAAAGTATAGAAGTGAACAAATGCTGCTTGTATGCAATATAGGTAACGTCTTTTGGTGTTTCTTCTCCATCTCTTGCAGCGTTAATATAATCATCTTTACCGTCTTCATACTCCCACATTAATTCAGTATAGCGGTTTTCATACGATACACTTTTTTCGTTTCTGTATGTTTTTAATTGCCACTCCAAATCAATTGGTTTGGTTGTATTAACAACACCCGACAAACCTTGCGATTTTACACTAAAATCTAGCATATAATCGTTTGGCTTGATAGTATAACGGTATTCTAAAAACTGATTTTCGCTGGCTTTTAATTTCATAGAAACCACTTGGTTTTCACCGTCTTTAGTAACTGTAGATTCAAAATTTAAATCTTTGGTTTCTAATGTTCTATTGTCGTTGGTTTTTATACTCATATTTAAATATGAGTTGTTGTTTTGAACCAATTTAACTGGTGTTCCAGAGCCTTTTTCAAACTGTTCAAAACCTTTTATTTCAACTTCAGTTAAAAAACCTCCTTTTTTAGAAAAAGTAAGTGCTAATAATTCGGTTTCAACTTTTACTGCTTCGTCTGATGATGGTAAACTAGCCGAATAAGCAAAAGCCCCCAAAGCCGTTTTAGCTTGCTCTAAAACTAAAGAATCTGAAACTGCAACTGGTGCAACATCTTCTACTATGTTTTCCTTTTTAGCTTCTTCTACCAGTTCTTTTTCGGCTTCTTTTGCTTTTATTTCTTCAGCAGTTGGTTGGTTGGTGTATAACATCCAAAGCAACACTGCTGTAATTAATAAAAACCCAACAATTGAATTTATGTCTAATTTTTTTTCTTCCATTCTAATTTATTTAGTAACCTATTATTTTTTATTTTTAACCATAGCTTGTACAAAACTCACAAATAATGGGTGCGGATTTGCAACTGTACTTTTATATTCTGGGTGGTATTGTACACCTATAAAGAAAGGATGAGTTGGTATTTCTACAATCTCAACCAAACCTGTTTTTGGATTAACACCAGAGCATTTTAAACCTGCAGCTTCTAACTCAGTTTTATATTTAGCATTAAACTCATAACGGTGACGGTGACGTTCCATAATTTGGGTACTTCCATAAACGTTATAAGCTAAACTGTCTTTTTCTAAAGCACATTCCCAAGCACCTAAACGCATAGTTCCGCCCATGTTCTCAATGTCTTTTTGCTCTTCCATTAAATTAATAACAGGATGCAGCACATTTTCGTTCATCTCTATAGAATTGGCTTCTTTGTAACCCAATACATTTCTTGCATATTCTATAACTGCCATTTGCATTCCCAAACAAATTCCTAAAAACGGAATGTTATTTTCACGGGCATAACGAACGGTATCAATTTTACCTTCAATACCTCTGTTACCAAAACCTGGAGCTACTAAAATTCCATCTAAATCTTTTAATTGCTTTTCGACTGTATTTACATCTAAATATTCTGAGTGAATACTAATAATGTTAACCTTAGTTTCGTTTTCTGCACCAGCATGAATAAAGGCTTCTAAAATAGATTTATACGAATCTTGTAACTCTACATACTTACCAACTAAACCTACATTTACAGTGTGCTTAGGGTTTTTATGCTGACTTAAAAATTGATTCCATTTTTTTAAATCGGGCTGATTACCGTCTGATAAACCTAATTTTTTAAGTGCTACTTTATCTAATCCTTCTTCAAGCATTAAATTAGGCACATCGTAAATAGTTGATGCGTCTATTGATTGTATAACCGCTTCTCTTTTTACATTACAAAACAAAGCTAATTTTTGGCGTATTTCGTCTGAAATCTCATGTTCTGTTCTACAAACAAGAATATCGGCTTTTATTCCGCTTTCCATTAACGTTTTAACAGAATGTTGCGTTGGTTTTGTTTTTAACTCACCAGCAGCAGCTAAATATGGCACTAATGTTAAGTGAATCACTATACCATTTTCTTCTCCTAGTTCCCATATCAATTGACGAACCGACTCTATATAAGGTAACGATTCTATATCTCCTACTGTACCTCCAATTTCGGTAATCACAATATCGTAATCGCCAGATTGACCCAGTAATTGCATACGCGATTTAATTTCGTTTGTAATGTGAGGTACAACTTGAACTGTTTTACCTAAAAATTCTCCTCTACGCTCTTTTTCAATTACAGATAGATAAACTCTACCTGTTGTGACGTTATTCGCTTGTGAGGTAGGTGTATTTAAAAAACGTTCGTAGTGACCTAAGTCTAAATCGGTTTCGGCACCATCGTCTGTAACATAACACTCTCCATGTTCGTATGGATTTAAAGTACCTGGATCTACATTTAAGTAAGGGTCAAATTTTTGAATTGTTGTTCTATAACCTCTAGCTTGAAGTAGTTTAGCTAAAGATGCAGCTATAATTCCTTTTCCCAAAGATGATGTAACTCCTCCTGTTACGAAGATGTATTTTGTTTGATTCATGTTACCTTTTGTTGTGTTGTTGTTGCCTAAAAAACTTCGCAAAAATACGATTTAATTTGGGAATAGGGAATGAGTTTTAATAAAAATAAAAACCGATTTTAATTGATATTAAAATCGGTTGTTTGTTTTTGTTCTAATATTACGAACTAAATCTTCTAAACCATTTAGTTTCAATTCGTAAACCAAAGCCATTTGTTCGCCCAATTTTCCTTTTGGGAAACCTTTATTTTTATACCAAACTACATAAAACTCGGGTAAATCTATAAGAAAACGCCCTTCATATTTCCCAAAGGGCATTTTTGTATTTGCTAATTCTATTAAATATTCTTTTTCTTTAGACATTACAACCAATTAAAAACAACCTCTTTCTTAATATCTGGATGTAAACTATAATGAACAGGGCAAGTTAAAGCCGTTCGTTCTAAAATAGTTTTTGTTTTAGTATCTGTTTTAATTCCCATATCAAAAACCACATGAATTTCTGAAATTCTTCGAGGCTCTGCCTCCATTATTTTAGTTACAGTTGCCGTAGCTCCAGCTAAATTTATTTCTAAATCGCGGGCTTTTATACCCATCATGGTAAACATACAACTCGCCAAACCATTTGCAACAGTATCTGTTGGCGAAAAAGCAGCTCCTTTCCCGTTATTGTCTATTGGTGCGTCTGAAATTATCTCAGAACCCGATGCTAAATGAGTTGAAACTGTTCTTAAATCTCCTGTGTAAACTACTTTAGATGTAGGCATTAATTTTCTTTTATTAAGGTTAAATCCTCTTGATAACTCATTAAATACACACCATTATTTTCAATAGCTTCATTATTTATTTGATAATCGAAACGAAAAGTAGCGTGTTCTGTCTTATAATTTTCTGTTGTAGCAACAAAACCTTCGGGCTGACACATACGCAATAACGTATCCCAAGTTAAAGCAAAACCTTTAGAAGCAACTGCATTTGGAGCGGTTTTATATTTTCTTTTATACATAGTATAGAAATTATTTTTTCGAGCTAAAGCAGATTCGTCTTTATACGAGGCAAATAAAAGATTCAGACTACTTAAATTCTGAATTGGAATTTCTTCAAAATCTAATGTGTCGTATAATTCAAAAGCTACTAATTGAATGTCGTACTGACTTTTAAGTGCTTTTAAAGTATTTGTTACGCGTAAAATAAGTGAGGTGTTTTCGGTATCTAAAACCACAAAATTCTTTCTACCTTTTTGCAAAAATCCTTTTAAAGCTACCATATCAAAACTTCCCTTTTCGGTTTGACCTAAGAAATTGGTTTCGGGATAATTGGCTTCTAAATACAACTTTGTATCGGCTTTTTTAGTACTAATAATAGCAGTTATTGTTCCGTTCTTACTATTCATAAACTTATATAAAACTCGCATTCGATTTTCTTCTGTAGGAACAGAATAAAACAAATTAGAAATAGGTTTACTAGCTCCCTTGGTTAAAGGAGAAATTACAGGAATATTTTTAGCAACTAATTTTTTAGCAGCAACTTCTAAATGAGAAGCCATAAAAGGACCAACCACTACATTCATTTCATATAAATTATTTTGCGCTATTACTTTATCAACGTCCGTATAATTTCTACTACTTTCTACATTTAAAATTTTAACATCTACAGGAAGCCCCATTGTTTTTGCGGAGTCAATTGCAATTAATGCTCCTGAATAAAAATCCAATGTCATTTGCAAAAAAGCACTTTTACTTACATAATTACTTACCGATGATGTGGTATCTTGTTTAATTTTATTCACATTAAAAGGTAATAATAATGCTAATTTTTTACGTTCAGAAAAATCTACGGTTTTAAAAATATCTTTAAACTCAATTGATTTATTCTTGTTCGTAATTTTCCAATCTTCCGTTTCAATGCTTGCTTTTTTAGGCAAAACTAACTCCATACCTTCTTTAAGACCATCAATTAAAGTTGGATTTAAAGCCAATAACTCTTCGTAAGTTGTATTAAAGGTATTTTCTAAAGTATAAATTGTTTCTTTAGTTTTAACTAGATATAAATCACCCTTTTCTTGCGAAGCAATAAATGTTTTAGCTTTTGGTACAATTTTTAAAACTTCACCTAATTGTAATTCTTCCCTATCGGCAATTTGCGGATTTAGAATATTCAATTCCATTACAGATAAACCATATTCTTGTCCAATTCCAAATTTTGTTTCTTTTGCAGCAACTGTTCTTTTTATAGTGTCTGTAACAACGGTTTGTTTTGTGTTTTTAATTTTATTGGCAATACTTTCTTTTAGTTCTTCAGGTTTACTAATATTAATAGTTTGTCCATCTTGCAACCCATTTTCTTCTAAACCTGGATTCCATTTGTATAATGAGTTTAAAGGAATTTTAAAATCTAAAGCAATTCTATACAAGGTTTCCTTTGGTTTTGCTGTATAGGTTTTAACATTGGTTTTATTAGAATTTACAGCACTTGTAGTTTCTGGAATTATTAAAACCGTATTCTCTAAAATACCATTTTTAGCATCTGGATTTAATTCGTAAATAGATAATGGAGTTGTTTTATATTTTAAAGCTAAAGAGGTAATTGTTTCACCTGCTAAAACAGTATGTTTTATGTAACCTTGAGCTAAAATTGGTTGAAATAACCAAAACAATAAAACAGCAAACAATATTTTTATATTTCTCATAACGTAAAAGCAGAATTAATTTTAATATAAAACAAAAATGATTAAAATATATGACATCGTTTTAGTTTATCTACAACAAACAAAAAATAAAGATTAATCACTAAAACACAGGAATATCAATTTCTGTTCCAACTTTTAAACCGTCAGTTAAAATACTGGGGTTTAAGTCTAAAAGATTTATTACTTTAACTCCGTTATCTGTAGCCACAGTATTTAGCGTATCACCTTTTTTAATTTTATATTTTTTTGTCCCTTTAGCCGTAGAAGTATCTATGTAAGTTGGTGCATTAGAAGATGGCTTTTCGGTTGATTTTATCTTACCAACTTCGTTAGAAGCGGTTTGATTAGAAACCTCAGCAGAAGCGTTATAACCAGAACTTCCACTATTTCCATCTCTAGTGAAATTTCGTCTTTTAGTTACAAATGCATTTACTTCTCTTCTGCCAACTTTAACTGGAATTTCTAAAATCATACCGTTTTTTAAACTACCTAAAGCATCAGGATTAAAAAGATATATTTTAGAAGGTTCTGCTAAATATTTTCTAGAAATCATTCGCATATTTTCGTTGTTTGCAACAGTATGCGTTTTTATTTCATAATCTCGGCTTCTTCTTATACGATCTATTTCAACTTCACGAAGCGAATCTTGAACTGCTTTTGCCTCAGCCTCTTCTTTTTCCAATTTTTGAATAGCTAAAGTACGTTGTTGCCCATTCGCCATAAACGTAAAGCAAATTAAAAATAAATAAATCGTATTTTTCATATCTCTAATTTTATTCCCACTCTATAGTTGCAGGTGGTTTAGAGCTTATATCATAAACCACTCGGTTTACTCCTTTTACTCTATTTATTATTTCGTTTGATGTTTTTTGCAAAAACTCGTAAGGTAAATTTACCCAATCTGCGGTCATACCATCCGTACTTTCTACAGCTCTTAAAGCAACACATTTTTCGTATGTACGCTCATCGCCCATTACACCTACACTATTTACAGGTAATAAAATTGCACCCGCTTGCCATACTTTATCGTATAAACCCCATTCTTTTAATCCATTAATGTAAATAGCATCTACTTCTTGTAAAATAGCAACTTTTTCTGGAGTAATATCTCCTAATATTCTAATTGCAAGTCCAGGACCAGGAAAAGGATGTCTTCCTAATAAAGCAGAATCAATTCCCATACTAGCACCTACACGTCTCACTTCGTCTTTAAACAACATACGCAAAGGCTCTACAACACTAAGTTTCATATAGTCTGGCAAACCACCTACGTTATGATGACTTTTAATAGTTGCAGAAGGACCTCCTGTTGCAGAAACCGATTCTATAACATCTGGATAAATAGTTCCTTGCGCCAGCCATTTTGCGTTTTCTACTAATTTAGATTCGTCATCAAAAACATCAACAAAAACTTTACCTATTGTTTTACGTTTGGTTTCTGGATCCGATTCTCCAGCTAGTTCACCTAAAAAGCGAGCCGAAGCATCAACACCTTTAACGTTAAGACCCATTCCTTTGTATTGCTCTAAAACGTCTGCAAATTCGTTTTTACGCAATAACCCATTATTTACAAAAATACAGTATAAATTTTTACCTATTGCTTTGTGTAATAATACAGCTGCAACGGTAGAATCTACTCCTCCAGATAATCCTAAAATTACTCTATCATCACCAATTTTTGCTTTTAAATCGGCAACGGTTGTTTCTACAAAAGAATCTGGTGTCCAAGACTGTTCTACTTTTGCTATGTCAACCAAAAAGTTTTCTAGCATTTGCTTTCCATCTGTAGAATGATAAACTTCTGGGTGATATTGAATGGCGTAAGTATCTTCTCCTTCTATTTTATAAGCTGCATTTGCAACATCTGGCGTACTTGCCAAAAGTGTTGCTCCTGTTGGTAATTCTTTAATAGTATCACTATGACTCATCCAAACTTGGCTTCCCGTTTGAACACCTTTTAAGAAAGGCTCGTTATCTTTAATAAAAGATAATTTTGCTCTTCCGTATTCTCTAATGTTAGATGGAGCTACATTACCACCATTAAAATGAGCCAAATATTGGGCACCATAACAAACTGCCAACAATGGTTTTTTACCTTTAATTTCAGATAAATCTGGATGTGGTGCATCTTCTGCTCTAACTGAATATGGAGAACCCGATAAAATAACCGCTTTATAGCTAGATAAATCTTTAGGTGGGTTATTATATGGTTTTATTTCACAAAATATATTTAGCTCTCTAACTCGTCTAGCTATAAGTTGAGTGTATTGAGAACCAAAATCTAAGATTAAAACATTATTTTGCATAGTATTGTTGTTGTTATTTTTTTAATATTCAAAAGTACCATACGTACTTTTTATAGTTAGTTTTTTTGATGGAGCTGCTTCTACTCTACCCACAATTTGTGCATCTATATTAAATGACTTAGAAATTGCTATAATATCTTCTGCTATTTCTGGAGAAACGTAAAGCTCCATTCTGTGTCCACAATTAAAAACCTGATACATTTCTTTCCAATCTGTTTTAGATTGCTCCTGAATCATTTTAAATAAAGGCGGAACATCAAAAAGATTGTCTTTTATAATATGTAAATTGTCTATAAAGTGTAATATTTTAGTTTGTGCACCTCCGCTACAATGCACCATTCCGTGTATGTCTATTTTGTTATAAGAAGATAAAATTTTCTTAATAACAGGTGCATACGTTCTCGTTGGAGAAAGTACCATTTTACCTGCATTTAACGGAGCGTTTTCTACTGCGTCTGTTAATTTCATTTTTCCAGAATACACTAAGTCGCTTGGCACTTGTGCATCAAAACTTTCTGGAAATTTAACGGCTAACTCTTTATTAAAAACATCATGACGGGCAGATGTTAAACCATTAGAACCCATACCGCCATTATATTCTGTTTCGTAAGTAGATTGTCCAAAACTAGATAATCCCACAATTACATCTCCCGCAACAATATTTGCATTATCAATTATATTACTTCTTTTAACACGAGCTGTAACAGTAGAATCTACAATTATAGTTCGTACTAAGTCCCCTACATCGGCCGTTTCGCCACCTGTTGAATGTATCGTAACACCATGATTCTTAAGATCTTCAATAAGTTCTTCTGTACCGTTTATAATAGCCGAAATAACTTCACCCGGAATTAGGTTTTTATTTCTACCAATGGTAGAAGAAAGCATAATATTATCGGTAGCACCTACACAAAGTAAGTCGTCAATATTCATAATTAAAGCATCTTGAGCAATGCCTTTCCAAACCGAAATATCACCTGTTTCTTTCCAATACATATAAGCCAACGATGACTTTGTACCTGCACCATCTGCATGCATAATTAGGCAATAATCCTCGTCTTGTGTTAAATAATCGGGAACAATTTTGCAAAAAGCTTTAGGAAAAAGCCCTTTGTCTATGTTTTTTATGGCGCTATGCACATCTTCTTTAGAGGCAGAAACCCCACGCATACTATAACGCTTACTTGTATCAGAACTCATGAACTATAAAATTGTGTTGTTGGGCAAAGATAGGCAAGTTAAACATCTTAAACAATTAGAATTTTACTTCGTAAATATAATTATTAAGCACCATGTTAGCCGAATTAGAATTTAAATTTTCAATAAAGTAATTAGTATAACATTCGGTTTGAACAGTTTCAACATCATAATTAAAATCAAAAAACAAAGTATCGTTTAATTTAACGGTAAAAGCCGAATTTACATTGTTTAAAAAAGGAGGAAAAACAACCAATTGATTTAAACTATCTTCTTCTATAAAGTTAAAAAACACAGCACTAGAATCTGCATCAAAAACCTGAATTTGAGCGTAATTATATAGCGAATCGTTATAGATATTTTCTCCAGTAGCTTCATTTAAAAAAGAAAAATAAACCGAAGGTGGCCCTAAAGACGCATCTGTTCCACAACTATCATCACAACTAAAAAGACCTATAAAAATCAATACTAAAATTACTTTTTTCATCATTTATTTTCTTAAAATTTCAATTTCTACTCGTCGGTTTGCAGCCGCTTGTTCTTCATTTGCTTCAGGAATTGGAAATAAAGGAGCCGAAACACCAAAACCTTTAACACCAACTCTACTCGAATCTATTCCTTTTGCCACCAAAAAACGCTTAATCTGCTTGGCTCTTTCGTAAGACAAATTTCTTCTGTCGCTATCTATACAGCAAATATGACCCTGAATTTCAATTCGCAAACGTAAATCTCTTGCCATTTCGGTAAGCAAATCATACATTGGCTTATACGATTCTGGTGTAGTTGCAAATGTGTTCTGAAAAAAATTAATATTTTTTAAAACAATTTTATCGCCTATTGACGCTGCAGCCAAACGATCTTTTAAAGGCGCATCATCAGGTAAAACTGCAGGTGTTTCAATCGTAGAAATTCCTAATATTTCGTTTTCCCTAGCTAAATCTATTTCTTTAATATAAAAAATATCCACCCTACGGTTTAACGCTTTGTCTTCAAATTTTTGCTGACGCTCACCATAACTTCTGGAACTAAAATCGTCTCGCAACAGCAAAACGCCTTTTACTCTATTTAAAACAGTATTTACCCTTCTTTTAGCCAAACTATCATTGGCTTGCTCATTTCCTATTTCATCTGTAAAACCATCAATAGCAACAATTTTACAATATGCATTTGCATGTACCCAATCTGCCATTCGATAGTACTCCTTTTCGTTAAGCAAGTGTTCATTACTATCAAAATACACCGAAAAAACTTCTTGAGAAAACCCAATTAAAGGCAAAAAAATAAAAAGTAGAATAACTCTCATAAAATAAGTTTATACGAATTAACGGGTTTTAAATTAGAAATCAAAAAACAAGCCAAAAATAATTAGGGCATGTCCCTAATACTTCGGGTCAGGCTATTCGCTAAATCTTTTATTACGCTGTGCTACATAAAAGGGTTATATCCTTTATGCTTAAAAAGCAACAATTTGCACATTCAATTTTGTTATAGTAACTTAATAATAAAAATTTCTTGCAAAACTAAAGTATCTATAAAGCATTCTAAATCTAAATAAAAAAAACGCAACTACTAAAATAGCAATTGCGTTTTTAAAATATTAGTTTTAAACCTAAAGCTTTGCTGCTTTATCATCCATTTTTAAAACTTTATAAGCATATTTTAAAATACTAATTGTATTTGCATCTGTTGGGTCTAACTCATATGCTTTTTCAAAATAAGGTAAAACTTTTACATATAAATCATTTCGCTGAGCTACTAATTCGTCAAATTTCTTTTTATTAGAAATGTTTTTATTAATTTCATCAACTAATGCTTGCTCACCGTTTAAACTAGAATAACCAATATTAAAGTAAATTTTAGGGTTATTTGGATCAATTTTAATTGCGTCTTCTAAAATTGTCTTGTACGTTCCCATCTCTCCTTTACCATAATATAATGCAGCATAATTAATTCGCATCTCAGAGTCATCAGGATTCAACTCAATTGCCAATTTATAAGCATCAATTGCTAGATCAACTTTTTTGTTTTGATTTAAAATAATTGCATACATTCTAGCAAACTCTGGTCTTTTAGAAGCCTTTTTTTCATCTCTTGGTGTATTATGCGTTTTTGCAGCAATAAACATAGAACGTTGTGCTGCAGAATTAAATGACTCTTCACTACCAGATGCTATATTTATTGCATAATAGCTCGTTCCTTCTGCTGTATAACCCGAGTCTAACAGATCTTTGTAACGAGCCTCTGCAAAAACCATATCTTCAGCCTGAACTGCTGTTATGGCTGAATTTTCTAGACTTGCAAAATCTTCTTTATCAAATAAATACATCGAGTAAAAAAGCTCAGAAGCAGCTTTAAATTGCTTTTTACCATTTAAATCAAAAGCAGAAGCCTTCATATCTGGCAAAAATTTATCTTTTATATCTTTTATATCTGCAGTATACTTCTCTTTACCTGTTTTCTTTTCATAATCTAAAACAGCTTTAAAAGAAGCTCCTAATATAGATAAATTCTCCCTATTTAAAACAGCCATCATGTCAACTGCAGTTGAAACTTTACCTTTAAGTTTAAGATCTGCAAGAGGAACTAAAGATTTAAAATATTCAAAATACACCTTATCATCTTCTTCTAAATTCATTGAAGATAATGATGTTATTGCCATTTTATAATCTTCTAATTGTTCTGTTGAAATTTCATCTTTATCGTAAATTTTCTTTAACGTTTTCATTTCATCTTTTTGAGCAAATCCCAAAACAGAAAAACCTAAAGTGGCAATTAAAACTAACTTTTTCATAACTTGTTATTCTTGATTTTCGTTTGTATTATCTTCTTCGTTTGTAGTTTCATTATCTGTTAATGATTCACCATCAGTATTATCACCTTCAATAATTTCACCCTCTACAACTTCTTCCTCTTCTCGCATTACTCTAGCAACAGCTGCAATAGAATCGTTTCCTTTAATATTTATTAATCGAACACCTTGCGTAGCTCTTCCCATTACACGCAAATCTTCTACGTGCATACGAATGGTTAAACCAGATTTATTGATAATCATTAAGTCATCTGCATCGGTTACGTTTTTAATAGATACTAACTCACCTGTTTTATCGGTAACATTAAGTGTTTTAACACCTTTACCACCTCGATTTGTTATTCTATAATCTTCTAAAGACGAACGTTTTCCATATCCTTTTTCAGAAACAACAAGTATTTCGCTTTCCATATCGTTTACAGAAACCATGCCAACAACCTCGTCTTTATCATGTCCTAAAGTAATACCTCGAACTCCAGAAGCTGTTCTTCCCATTGGACGGGTTTTACCTTCTTCAAAACGAAGTATTTTACCCGAACGAACAGCGATTAAAACTTGACTTTCTCCGTTGGTTAATTTAGCTTCTAATAATTCGTCATCTTCTCTAATTGTTATAGCGTTTATACCATTTTGTCTTGGCTTAGCATATAATGCTAAAGAAGATTTTTTAACTTGTCCTTTTTTAGTTGCCATAATTAAGTAATGACTATTTACATACTCTTCATCTTTAAGATCTTGAGTACAAATAAATGCTTTTACTTTATCGTCTGGCTCTATATTAATAAGGTTTTGTATTGCTCTTCCTTTAGAGGCTTTAGATCCTTCTGGGATTTCGTAAACACGCATCCAGAAACATTTTCCTTTTTGAGTAAAGAACATTAAATATTGGTGATTTGTTGCAACAAATAAGTGCTCTAGGAAATCTTCATTTCTTGTAGCTGTACCTTTTTGTCCTACTCCACCTCTGTTTTGGCTTTTGTATTCTGATAACGAAGTACGTTTTACATAACCTGCATGAGATACTGTAATTACTACTTGCTCATCTGCAATTAAGTCTTCAATACTAACGTCACCTCCTGCATATTCAATTACAGAACGTCTTTCGTCTCCGTATTTTTCTCTTATCTCTACAAGCTCTTCCTTTATTAGTTTCATTCTTAGCTCTTTGCTTGCTAATAACTCTTCTAATCCAGTTATAACTTTCATTATTTCGTCATATTCAGCTCTTAACTTGTCTTGTTCAAGACCTGTTAATTGACGCAAACGCATTTCTACAATAGCTCTTGCTTGTATTTCGGAAAGTTTAAAGCGCTCAATTAATTTACCTCTTGCTTCTTCACCGTCTTTAGAAGAACGTATTAAAGCAATAACTTCATCAATATTATCAGATGCAATAATTAAACCTTCTAAAATATGCGCTCGTTCTTTTGCTTTTCTTAATTCAAATTCTGCTCTTCGCACCACAACATCGTGGCGGTGTTCAACAAAATAATGAATCATATCTTTAAGGTTAAGCATCTGCGGACGCCCTTTTACCAATGCAATATTATTTACACTAAATGAAGTTTGTAACGATGTATATTTAAAAAGCGTATTTAATACTACATTTGGTACAGCATCTCTTTTTAATTCGTAAACAATTCGCATACCATTTCTATCTGACTCATCTCTAATCGTAGAAATACCTTCAATTTTCTTTTCGTTTACTAAGTCAGCCGTTTTTTTAATCATATCGGCTTTATTCACCTGATATGGTATTTCGGTAACAATAATTGCTTCCTTATTATTAGACTCTTCAAATAAAGTTTTGGCACGCATTACAATTCGACCTCTACCTGTTTTAAACGCTTCAATTACTCCATCGTAACCATATATAGTTCCTCCAGTTGGAAAATCGGGAGCTTTAACATGCGTAATTAACTCATCTATTTCTATATCGTTATTATCTATATACGCTAAAGTTCCATCAATAACCTCAGTAAGGTTGTGCGGAGGCATGTTAGTTGCCATACCAACAGCAATACCAGAAGCTCCGTTTACTAATAAATTAGGAATACGAGTAGGCATAACTGTAGGTTCGTGCAACGTATCATCAAAGTTCAATTGAAAATCAACTGTTTCTTTGTCAATATCTGCCAACATTTCTTCCGAAATCTTTTTCATTCTCGCTTCTGTATAACGCATAGCAGCAGGGCTATCGCCATCTACAGAACCAAAGTTACCTTGTCCATCTACCATCATGTATCGCAAACTCCATTCCTGAGCCATACGCACCATTGCATCGTAAACAGAAGTATCACCGTGTGGGTGGTACTTACCTAAAACCTCTCCAACAATTCTAGCCGACTTTTTGTGGGCTCTATTTGAAAGAACACCTAGCTCATACATACCAAATAATACGCGTCTATGAACTGGCTTTAAACCATCTCTAACATCAGGAAGTGCTCTGGATACAATTACAGACATCGAATAATCGATGTATGCAGATTTCATTTCATCTTCAATGTTAATAGGTATTAACTTTTCTCCTTCAGACATAAATATATTTTTAAAATTATCTTTTTTCTTTAACGTGCTAATATAATGCTTTTTTACTATTTATAAAGTCAAAATCAAGCTTAACTGAAACTAGTTATTAACAAGTTATTTATAAAAAAGTGAATGATTTGTACGTAAAAAACTTTTATTTCTCTGTTTTTTTTTGTCAATTAGCGATAGAAAACTTTTTAGGTATATTTTTTGCTATCTAAAATTAAACAAAAAACAATTCAAATGAATGATAACTATTCACCAAGAGTAAAAAATGTAATTAGCTACAGTAAAGAAGAGGCCTTGCGTTTGGGCCACGATGCTATTGGAACAGAGCATTTACTGTTGGGTTTAATTAGAGAAGGTAGCGGAAGTGCTATTGACATCTTACTTTCATTACAAGTTAATTTTTCATTGTTACGCAACAAGGTTGAAGTACTAAGCCCTGCAAGTGCAATGGGAATGACTGAAAACGAAAAGAAAAACTTACTATTAACTCGTCAGGCAGAACGCGCCCTTCGAACCACTTTTTTAGAAGCTAAATTTTTTAACGATAAAACTATTGGTACAGCTCATTTATTGCTTTGTATTTTAAAAAATGATTCGGATCCAACTACTCGTGTTTTAAATAAATTAAAAGTAGATTACGAAAGTGTAAAAGACATATATATTGCAATGACAACAAATAATGATGATTATATTGACGACATGCCAACTAACGAAACTTTTGGAGACGAAGGCGGACAAGATGACAGCTTTAAAACAGAACCTATAAAAGAACAAAATAAAAGTACTAAAAAGTCCAAAACTCCTGTTTTAGATAATTTTGGAAGAGATTTAACAGAAATGGCAGAATTAGGAAAATTAGATCCTGTAATTGGCCGTGAAAAAGAAATAGAAAGAGTTTCGCAGATTTTAAGCCGAAGAAAAAAGAATAATCCGCTTTTAATTGGAGAACCCGGAGTAGGAAAATCGGCAATTGCCGAAGGTTTAGCACTTAGAATTGTTAAGAAAAAAGTATCTCGTATTTTATTCAACAAGCGCGTAGTAACTTTAGATATAGCAAGTTTAGTAGCAGGTACAAAATACCGTGGCCAGTTTGAAGAACGCATGAAAGCGGTTATGAATGAGCTAGAAAAAAATGACGATATTATTCTTTTTATAGACGAAATACACACTATTGTTGGTGCAGGTGGAGCAACTGGCTCTTTAGATGCATCGAACATGTTTAAACCTGCTTTAGCCAGAGGAGAAATACAATGTGTTGGAGCTACTACTTTAGACGAATACCGTCAGTATATTGAAAAAGATGGCGCCTTAGAAAGACGGTTTCAGAAAGTAATTGTAGAACCTACTTCTGTTGAAGAAACGATTCTTATTTTAAACAACATCAAAGAAAAATACGAAGAACACCACAATGTAAATTATACACCAGAAGCTATTGAAGCTTGTGTAAAACTTACGAATAGATACATGACTGATCGCTTTTTACCAGACAAAGCCATTGATGCTTTAGACGAAGCAGGTTCGCGTATTCACATTACAAATATTGAAGTTCCTAAACAAATTTTAGAGCTTGAGCGTGAACTAGAAGAAGTTAGAGACGAGAAAAATAATGTGGTTAAAAAACAAAAGTTTGAAGAAGCTGCAAAACTTCGTGACGACGAAAAAAGAATTGAAAAAGATTTAGCTATTGCCCAAGAAAAATGGGAAGAAGATGCTAAAAACAATAAAATCACAGTTACCGAAGACAACGTAGCCGACGTAGTTTCTATGATGACAGGGATTCCTGTAAATAGAATTGCGCAAACCGAAACCAAAAAACTGTCTAAATTACCCGAACTTATTAGAGGAAAAGTAATTGGACAAGACGATGCTGTAGGGAAAATTGCAAAAGCCATACAACGAAATAGAGCGGGACTTAAAGACCCTAACAAGCCTATTGGATCATTTATCTTTTTAGGACAAACAGGTGTTGGTAAAACGCAATTAGCAAAGGTTTTAGCAAAAGAATTATTCGATTCTGAAGATGCTTTAATACGAGTTGATATGAGCGAATACATGGAAAAATTTGCTATCTCACGTTTGGTTGGTGCCCCTCCAGGATATGTAGGATATGAAGAAGGTGGTCAATTAACCGAAAAAGTGAGAAGAAAGCCTTATTCAGTTATTTTATTAGACGAGATAGAAAAAGCACACCCCGATGTTTTTAACATGCTTTTACAAGTATTAGACGATGGGCATTTAACAGATAGTTTGGGTAGAAAAATTGATTTTAGAAACAGCATTATAATTATGACTTCTAATGTTGGTGCACGTCAATTAAAAGATTTTGGAACTGGCGTTGGTTTTGGTACAGCAACTAAAGTGGCTAACCAAGACGAAAACTCGAAAGCGGTTATAGAAAATGCGCTTAAAAAAGCATTTGCTCCTGAGTTTTTAAACCGTATTGACGATGTAGTAGTATTTAATGCTTTAGAAAAAGAAGATATTGATAAAATTATTGATATTGAAATGGAAAAGCTTTACTTAAGAATAAGAGATTTGGGCTACACACTTACTTTATCTGAAACAGCTAAAGATTATATTGCCGAAAAAGGATTTGACAAACAATATGGTGCAAGACCTTTAAAGCGTGCAATTCAGAAGTATGTAGAAGATACTTTAGCTGAAGAAATCATAAGTTCTAAAATTCAAGAAGGTGATGAAATTTTTATGGATTTAAATACCGAAACGAATGAATTAACAGTAAAAATTAATCAAAATAAAAAAACTGCTGAATAGCAGTTTTTTTTTGCTCACAAGTCGGGGGTATTAAAAAAAAAATTACTTTCGGCCTTTAAAACATTTATAATGAAAAATAAGATTGTAATTGGTAGTGAAGAATGGTTATCATTGCCTTTATTGGGAATTCCTAAAATAAAAGCAAGGGTAGATTCTGGGGCAAAAACTTCTGCTTTACACGCCGTAAACATTAAAACTTTTCAAAAAGACAACGAAGAATGGGTAAAATTTGACATAAACCCCATTCAGAACAATGCGAAAACAGTTACTCATTGCCAAGCTAAGTTGGTTGACAGACGTATTGTTAAAAGTTCGAGTGGCTTTAGAGAAAAAAGATATGTTATAAAAACAGTTTTAAATATTAATGATTTAGAATGGGAAGTTGAACTAACACTTACCAATAGAGATTCTATGGGATATAGAATGCTTTTGGGAAGAGAAGCCATGGTTGGTCGTATTTTGGTTGATCCTGAAACTCGTTTTACTTTAGGAGAACCTTCAACCGAGGAATTGAAAAAGTTTTATTTTGAAGAAGAAAATGAGAAAAAAGGTTTACGAATTGCTGTTTTAGCAAGTAATCCCGAATTATATAGTAATAAAAGAATAATGGAAGCTGGAGAAATGCGTGGACACGAAATGCATTTTTTAAACATCAAGTACTGTTACATGAAATTAGATGCAGAAACACCCGAAATTCATTATAGAGGTGGTAAAGTATTAAATAATTTCGATGCTGTTATTCCAAGAATTAGACCTAGCATGACGTATTATGGTTGTGCTTTAACCCGTCAATTTGAAGCTTTAAAAGTATATGCTTTAAACAATGCAGCTGCTATAACGCAGTCTCGTGATAAGTTATTCTCGTTGCAATTATTATTAAATAATGGTGTAGATATACCTACTACTGGCTTTGCAAATTCGCCTTTAGACACAGACGACCTTATAAAAATGGTTGGTGGATCTCCTTTGATTGTTAAATTACTAGAAGGTACACAAGGTAAAGGTGTGGTTTTAGCCGAAACTAAAAAAGCAGCCGAATCTGTAATAAATGCTTTTAAAAGCTTAAACGCCAATATATTGGTTCAGGAATTTATAAAAGAAGCCAATGGAAAAGATTTACGTCTTTTTGTAGTAGATGGCAAGGTTGTTGCAGCTATGCAAAGAGAGGCGGCACCAGGCGAATTTAGAGCAAACATACACATGGGTGGAACAGCATCTATAGTAAAAGTTACTCCCGAAGAGAAAAAAATAGCAATCAAAGCAACTAAAGCAATGGATTTGCGCGTGGCTGGAGTAGATATAATTCGTTCTAGTAAAGGTCCATTATTGCTAGAAGTAAATTCTTCTCCAGGCTTAGAAGGCATAGAAGCTGCAACCAACAAAGATATTGCTGGCGAAATGATAAAAGCTATAGAAAAGCACTATAAATGGAAGTAGTATTTTAATT
>CBFIIG010000015.1:0-21109 GCA_965662615.1 Flavobacterium sp. | reverse complement strand
TTCATTTTTATCTATAACGCAAAGGCTCTTTTTTTATTGTTGAAATTATAAATTTATATTATTTGCTTCTATTAATTTTCTAATATTTAAAATAGCATAACGCATTCTGCCCAAAGCTGTATTTATACTAACACCTGTGTTTTCTGCAATTTCTTTAAAACTTAAATCCTGATACATACGCATAAGTAATACTTGCTTTTGATCTTCGGGTAGCTCGTTAATTAATACTTTTAAATCTATTTCTAATTGAGCCGTTACCATTTCATTTTCTACTGTTGGGCTATCGTCAGAAAGTATAGAAAACACAGAAAAAGTCTCTGTATCGCGCTGCATTGGCATTTTTTTGTTTTTTCTAAAATAATCAATCACTAGGTTATGTGCTATACGCATCACCCACGACAAAAATTTACCCTCTTCATTATAAGAATTGGATTTTAGCGTTTTAATTACCTTAATAAAAGTATCCTGAAAAATATCTTCGCAAATGTCCTTTTGAGGTATTTTAGAATAAATAAAACCAAAAATTTTTGATTGGTGTTTCTCTATTAATAATGATAATGCATATTCATTACCTTCTATATAAGATCTTACTAATAACGCATCGGGAGTTTGAGTAGTTGCCATAACAATACTATTAAAATTAATTTTTGTAATCTAAATTTTTAAAAGTATTGTTGCGTTATAGGCTTAATTGTTAAGAATTATTTAAACAAATATAAAATTCTTTTTTTAATTAACAAATTTTTAAATCAATTATACACAATATCGTCGATAAAGTATATTTAATGGAAAATAACATAACCCAATAAATGTTGAATGAACCGCATTTAGTATCTTTGCCAAATGAGCAAAAAAAGCAATGAAATCGATTTTGATAAAATTGACACCAAGAAAAATATAATTATAAAAGGTGCACAACTTCATAACCTAAAAAATATTGATGTTGTTATTCCCCGTAATAAATTAGTTGTAATAACTGGTTTGTCGGGTTCTGGTAAGTCTAGCCTGGCATTCGACACACTTTATGCCGAAGGTCAGCGCCGTTATGTAGAAAGCTTATCGTCTTACGCACGTCAGTTTTTAGGACGTTTAAACAAACCAAAAGTAGATTATATAAAAGGTATTGCCCCTGCCATAGCCATTGAACAAAAAGTAAATACCACCAACGCACGCTCAACCATAGGTACTTCGACAGAAATATACGATTATTTAAAGTTGCTTTTTGCGCGTATTGGTAAAACATTTTCTCCCAAAAGTGGCAACGAAGTAATAAAACATACTGTAACTGATGTAGTGGCTTATGTTCAAAAACAAAAAACAGGTGCTAAACTTTTATTAGGTGCACCTATTTATTTAGAAGATGGGAGACCTTTAGCCGACAAACTAAAAGTATTGTTGCAACAAGGTTTTTCTCGTGTGGCTATAGACGGTATTGTAGAGCGTTTAGATAAATTGGATTTAGAAAATTGCAATCCAAAAAATATAGCTTTAATAATTGACCGAATTGTTGTTGCAGATGACGAAGCTTTTTTAAATCGTTTGGCAGATGCCGTTCAAACTGCTTTTTTTGAAGGAAAAGGCATTTGTTTTATCGAAAACCTAGAAGATAATTCTAAAACAGAATTCAGTTCAAATTTTGAATTAGACGGTCTTTCTTTTTTAGAACCAAATTTACACTTATTTAGTTTTAATAACCCTTATGGCGCCTGCCCTACTTGCGAAGGTTATGGAAATGTTATTGGTATAGACGAAGATTTAGTTGTGCCAAACACTGGCTTATCTGTTTTTGAAAACGCTATTTTTCCATGGCGTGGCGATAGCATGAGCTACTATAAAGAGGAACTTATAAAAAGTGCTTATAAATTCGATTTCCCAATACATAAACCTTTTTTTGAACTTACAGACGAACAAAAAGAGCTTATTTGGACAGGAAATAGCTACTTCACAGGACTTAATGCTTTTTTTGAAGAACTTGAAGCCAAAAACTACAAAATACAAAACCGAGTTATGCTTTCGCGTTACCGCGGAAAAACAAAATGTACCACTTGTAAAGGAAAGCGTTTAAGAGCAGAAGCCAACTATGTAAAAGTGGGTGGTAAAACCATATCCGATTTAGTGGATTTACCAATAAATAAATTAATTCCGTTTTTTGGTGATTTACAACTTAACGAATACGACTATCAAGTAGCAAAACGTTTGCTTATTGAAATTAATAATCGCCTTTCGTTTTTAGATCAAGTAGGGTTACAATACCTAACTTTAAACCGAAATTCGGCAACGCTTTCGGGTGGAGAATCACAACGAATTAACTTGGCAACCTCATTAGGCAGTAGCTTAGTAGGTTCTATGTATATTTTAGACGAACCAAGTATTGGTTTACATCCAAAAGATTCGGAGCGTTTAATAGAAGTGTTAAAAAACCTTCGTGATTTAGGAAATACCGTTATTGTGGTAGAACACGATGAGGACATTATGCGTGCTGCGGATATGGTTTTTGATATTGGTCCAGAAGCAGGAACAAACGGTGGTGATTTGGTTGCTCAAGGTACTTTTAGTGAAATTTTAAAAAGCGACTCGCTAACTGCACAATATTTAAACGGAAAAATGGAAATTAGCGTTCCTAAAAAACGCAGAAAATATAAAAACTTTATAGAAGTTAAAGGCGCCAGAGAAAACAATCTTAAAAACGAAAACTTTACTTTCCCTTTAGATTGTTTAACTGTGATTACAGGCGTTTCTGGTTCTGGAAAAAGTACTTTAGTAAAAAAGATATTGTTCCCAGCTTTGCAAAAAAAGCTTGAAAGTATAGGAGAAAAACCAGGACAATTTACTAGCTTAGAAGGCAGTTACAGCCATATCAAACACATAGAATACGTAGATCAAAATCCAATTGGAAGAAGCTCTCGTTCTAACCCTGTTACATATATAAAAGCGTATGACGATATAAGAGATTTGTTTTCGAAACAAAAAGTCTCTAATTTAAGAAACTATGCACCCAAACATTTTTCTTTTAATGTAGATGGTGGTAGATGCGAAATTTGCAAAGGCGATGGCTCTGTAACTATAGAAATGCAGTTTATGGCAGATGTACATTTAGAATGTGAAACGTGCCATGGTAAACGATTTAAAAAAGAAGTTTTAGAAGTTACTTTTGAAGGTAAAAACATAGACGATATTTTAAAACTAACTATAGACGATGCTTTGGCATTTTTTAAACAACACGAACAGAAAAAAATTGTAACTAAACTTCAACCTTTACAAGATGTTGGTTTGGGTTATGTTCAATTGGGACAGTCCTCTTCTACCCTTTCGGGTGGTGAAGCACAACGTATAAAACTGGCTTCGTTTTTAGTAAAAGGAACAACCAAAGACAAAGCATTATTTGTGTTTGATGAACCTACAACGGGCTTGCACTTTCACGATATAAAAAAGTTGCTTACTTCTTTTGAAGCATTAATAGAAAAAGGGCATTCTATTGTGGTTGTAGAACATAATTTAGACCTAATTAAGTGTGCCGATTATATTTTAGACATGGGGCCAGAAGGTGGCGAAAACGGTGGGCATTTATTGGCTTTTGGTTCACCAGAAGACATTGTAAAAAACAAAAAATCGCTTACAGGGCAGTATTTAAAAGAAAAATTAAAGTAATGAATATTAAACTTTTAGCCATTGGCAAAACCGACAATAAAGCATTGCAGCAACTTATAGATGAATACAGTAAACGCTTGGGGTTTTATGTTAATTTTGATTTAGAAATAATACCAGACATTAAAAACGTAAAAAACCTAAGTGAAAATCAACAAAAAGAAAAGGAAGGCGAACTTATTTTAGCCAAAATAACAGCAACAGACCAACTGATATTATTAGACGAAAACGGAAAACAAACTAGTAGTGTAGGATTTTCAGCGTTTTTACAAAAAAAGATGAATTCGGGTATAAAAACATTGGTTTTAGTAATTGGTGGGCCGTATGGTTTTAGTGAAAAAGTATATCAAGCTGCATCGGGAAAAATTAGCCTTTCGTTAATGACGTTTTCACACCAAATGGTGCGCTTATTTATAATTGAACAACTTTATAGAGGTTTTACCATTTTAAGAAACGAACCGTATCATCATCAGTAAATTAGTGTATTTTTTTCATTTAACCAATCTACATCTAATAAAAGTCATTTCTTACTATCTAATTTATTATTTTGGAGGAGGTCCAGGTTGCATAAAACAACGACCTTTAAAAATAAAATGAAGTCTAAATTTTTTATTATTTACATTTTGAATTTCAGTCAATTTATTTAAGTAAAAACTTAAGTAATTCATACAATTTATCCATTCCTCTTTATTCATTTTACCAGATACAGTCTCATCAATTGAAAAATCAATAAAAATTTCATCTTTTTCGTTTTCTAATATATATTTAAAATACCACTCCAAATCACCATCTTTTTCAAATAAATTATTTACAAGTATTGAATCCTTTTCTTTATAGCAAACGGAAAGATTACTTTTGATTGGATAAATATTATTTATATCAACTGATTTAAAGCTATAATTTCTATTTCCTAAATAATCTTCTATTATTATTGTCATTTCATAAGCACTCTTTAAGTTAATACTATCATTCAATAAATGTATAGTTTTAGTGTGTTGAAATTTGTTATTATTCTTGTTGAGATAAAGTGTTTCTATTAAATCTGTTACATTATTAATTTCATTTACTTTTCCTTCTCTTTTACAATTAAAAAAAAACAAGGTTAATATTACAATAAAATAATAAGTTGCTTTTTTCATAATTATAATGCTTTTTAATAAGTGATGAACTAATTTTATTTATACCTATTAAATAATTTATTATTGAATAAATAAAACAAACTACAAAATACTGATAATAAATAAGTTGACAATAAAAACTACTTCAACTCTTCTACCAACTTTATAGCTTCTACCGCTTCTTTAACATCATGCACACGCAGTATTTTAGCTCCTTTTTGCAATGCAATTGTATTTAAAACCGTAGTACCATTTAAAGCGTCTTGTGGTGTAATGTCTAATGTTTTATAAATCATAGACTTTCGAGAAACTCCTGCCAAAACAGGACATTCCAATACCGAAAGTAGTTCTAATTTATTGAGCAGTTCAAAATTTTGTTCTCTTGTTTTTGCAAAACCAAAACCAGGGTCAATTACCAAATCGTTTATGTCTAAATCTCTAGCTTTATTTATACGTTCCGAAAAGTAATAAATTACCTCTTGAGTCAAATTCTCATAATTGGTTAACGACTGCATCGTTTGTGGATTTCCACGCATGTGCATCATTATATAAGGCACTTGCAATACAGCAATAGTTTTAAACATGTTGGCATCTAAAACACCTGCGCTTATGTCATTTATAATGGCTGCACCTTCATTAACAGCTAAATTTGCTATTTCGGCTCTAAAAGTATCTACCGAAATAATTAAGTTTGGAAACTGCTTTATAAGTAATTTAATAACAGGTAATAAACGTTTTTTCTCTTCTTCTACAGAAACAGATGCTGCATTGGGCTTGCTAGAATAAGCTCCAAGATCAATTATAGCTGCTCCGTCCAAAATCATTTTTTTAACCCTAGCAATTATTTGGTCTTCGTCTTTGTACATTCCACCATCAAAAAAAGAATCGGGTGTAAGATTTAAAACGCCCATTACCTTAGGTTGTGAAAGGTCTAATAAATTTCCGTTACAATTAAGTGTCATATTATACATGCTATACAACAAAAGTACACATTTTACCTTTGAACTCTAAATGATAATCGTTACTTTTGAGCTAAATATTTTTAGATTTCTTAAAAATGAGTACTACATCAAAACAATATGATGCTCAAATTGCGATTTGCCGTAATTTGTTTAATAAAAAAATGAAAGATTACGGTTGTGCATGGCGTATATTACGATTACCATCTCTTACCGATCAAATATTTATAAAAGCACAACGCATTCGTGGTTTACAGCAAAATAAAGAACAAAAGGTCGCCGAAGGACAGCAACCAGAGTTTATTGGCATTATAAATTATTGTATAATGGCACTTATTCAAATTGAAAAAGGTGTGGTAGAACAACCCGACCTAAGCACAAGCGAAGCGGAAGCATTGTACCAAAAACACATTACAATTACCAAAGAATTAATGGAAAACAAAAACCATGATTACGGTGAGGCTTGGCGCGAAATGCGAATTAGCAGCTTAACCGATTTAATTCTGCAAAAATTACTTCGTGTAAAACAAATAGAAGACAACCAAGGTAAAACTTTGGTTTCCGAAGGCATAGATGCCAATTATCAGGACATGATAAACTATTCAGTTTTTGCACTTATTTTAATGGAAGAACAAAATTAAACAAATTATGAAAAATTTTATTACTCAATTTTCCCGCGTATTTGTAGGCTTACTTTTTATTATTTCGGGACTTATAAAATTAAATGACCCTGTTGGTTTTTCGTTTAAACTAGAAGAATATTTTAGTGCCGATGTTTTAAACCTTGAGTTTTTAATTCCAATGGCATTATTAATCGCCTGTGTTGTGGTTATTTTCGAAGTGGTTTTGGGTGTAATGCTACTTATTGGATACAAAACCAAATTTACGGTTTATAGCCTTTTGGGTATGATTGTATTCTTTACATTTCTAACTTTTTATTCGGCTTATTTTAATAAAGTAACCGACTGTGGTTGTTTTGGTGACGCTTTAAAACTTACACCTTGGGAATCGTTTACCAAAGACATCGTTTTATTATTTTTTATCGCTATACTATTTATAAATCAGCGTTTTATAAAACCATTATTTAGTGTAACACCGTCTAATTTAATAGTTTTTATATCTTACACGGGCTGTTTTATTATGGCATATATGGTTTTAAACCACTTGCCATTTATAGATTTTAGAGCCTATGCTGTTGGAACTGACATTAAAAAAGGAATGGAAATTCCAGAAGGCGCACCAAAAAGCGTGTATGAAATGACCTTTATTTATAATGTAAATGGCGTTGAAACCGAATTTAGTGAAGCACAAGCCATGAATGGCGAAATTCCTGATGGCGCTGAATTTGTATCTCGTCCACAAAAATTAATTTCTAAAGGGTACGAACCACCTATTCACGATTTTTCAATAGAAAAAGATGGTGAAGATTATACTGAAAGTGTTTTAGAAGAAGAAAAAGTAATGCTTTTTGTTACCTACGACTTAAACAAAGCTAAAGAAAAAGGACTTTTAAAACTTAACGATTTATACAAAACAGCAACCGAAAAAGGCTATTTAGTTATTGGTTTAACTGCTTCTACAGAAGAAATTATAAAAGAGCAAAACCAAATATACAGTTTCGATTTCGAGTATTATTTTTGCGACGGCACCACATTAAAGACAATTGAACGTGCCAACCCAAGTATTATAGTTTTAAACAAAGGCGTAATTACACAAAAAGTACATTTTAACGACATTAATAAATTAGAACTTTAATATGAAAAAAATAATAGTAGCAGCAATAAGCCTTTTGGGATTTATAGGATGTAAAACACCAAATTTAGAAACTTTTAGAGCAGAAGCATTAGCGGCAGAATTAACAACAATTAATCAAGAAAAAACAACTTTCGAAGCTGTTTTAGAAAAACACAAAGGCAAAGTTATAGTTTTAGATGTTTGGGCTTCTTGGTGTTCTGACTGCATAAAAGCCATGCCTAAATTAAAGCAATTACAAGCCGATTTTCCAGAAATTGAACATGTTTTTATATCTATGGATAAGAGTTTTGAACCTTGGC
This sequence comes from Flavobacterium sp., assembly GCA_965662615.1. GTDB lineage: Bacteria > Bacteroidota > Bacteroidia > Flavobacteriales > Flavobacteriaceae > Flavobacterium. Next base: position 13,333 of record CBFIIG010000015.1, on the reverse strand, counting down.
AAAAAGGAATTACTAAATATAACATACAAGGCGATCATTATTGGGCAACAGACGGTATGAAAGGTATTTATGGAAAAGCCATAGATTTAGATTGGATACCGCGTTACATAATAATTGACAAACAAGGAAACATAGTACACTATAGAGCTATAGAAGCAGACGATACAGAATTTAGAAACACATTAAAAAAACTATTATAATGAGAAAAAACATAGTAGCAGGAAACTGGAAAATGCACAAAAACCAACAAGAAACACAAACTTTAATTGAGGAGTTGGTTGCGCAAAAAAAAGACAGTAACACCGAAATTATAATTGCACCAACTTACGTAAATTTAAGTGATGCCGTACAACATACAAAAGGTAAAAACATAACCGTTGCAGCCCAAAACATGCACCAAGCCGAAGGCGGTGCTTACACCGGCGAAATTTCGGCAAGTATGCTAACTGCAATTGGGGTAAATACCGTAATTCTTGGTCATAGCGAGCGAAGAGCTTATTTTGGCGAAACCGACGCAACTATTGCTAGCAAAGTAGATACTGCTCTTAAACACAACATGAGAGCCATTTATTGCTTTGGTGAAGAATTAAGCGACCGTAAAAATAACAACCATTTAAACGTGGTAGAATACCAACTTCGCGATGCATTATTTCATTTAAATAAAGAAGATTGGAAAAACATCGTTTTAGCCTACGAACCCGTTTGGGCAATTGGTACTGGCGAAACGGCTTCTCCAGAACAAGCACAAGAAATTCACAAACACGTTCGCGAAATTGTTGCCAAAGTATATGGTAACGATGTGGCAGAAAACGTAAGCATTTTATATGGTGGAAGTGTAAAACCAAGTAATGCACAAGAAATTTTCTCAAAACCCGATGTAGATGGCGGACTTATTGGCGGTGCTGCACTTGTAGCAACTGACTTTTTAGCCATTGCAAACGCTTTTTAAAAAATTATAACATAAATCAAAAAAGGTCGTTTTTGCTTTTAAAAACAACCTTTTTACATACCCTTTGGGCAACTGCCACTTCCTGCGTCAGGGCAACGGGCTATTCGCACTCGCTTTTTGTTTTTTACAAAAACAAAAGAGCTCAAACAAAGCTACTATCCCTGTTGCAAAAAAAAACTCCAAACCAATAGTTTAGAGCTTTTTAATATATATTATTTCAACTTAATCGTTCATAGAAATAAGGAACTCTTCGTTGTTTTTTGTTCTTTTAAAACGGTCAAACATGCTGTCCATAGCCTCTACAGGATTCATATCTGCCAAGTATTTACGCATAATCCACATACGTTGCACCGTTGCTTCGTCTAATAATAAATCGTCTCTACGTGTACTAGAAGAAACCAAGTCAATAGCTGGAAAAATACGTTTGTTAGCAATACGTCTGTCTAATTGCAGCTCCATATTACCAGTACCTTTAAACTCTTCAAAAATAACTTCGTCCATTTTAGAACCCGTTTCTGTTAAAGCCGTAGCAATAATACTTAACGAACCTCCGTTTTCTACATTACGAGCCGCTCCAAAAAAGCGTTTTGGTTTTTGCAATGCATTAGCATCTACTCCACCAGACAATACCTTACCAGATGCTGGTTGAACCGTATTATAAGCTCTAGCCAAACGTGTAATTGAATCTAAAAGAATAACCACATCGTGCCCACATTCTACCAAACGTTTTGCTTTTTCTAAAACAATGTTTGCAATTTTAACGTGTTCTTGTGGCTCACGGTCAAAGGTAGAAGCAATTACTTCGCCTTTTACGCTACGTTGCATATCGGTAACCTCTTCTGGTCTTTCATCTATAAGTAAAACCAATAAATATACTTCCGGGTGATTGGCAGCTATGGCATTTGCTACATCTTTAAGCAACATGGTTTTACCCGTTTTTGGTTGCGCTACAATCATACCACGTTGTCCTTTACCAATTGGCGAAAACAAATCGATAATACGAGTAGAAATAGTACTTTGACGTTCTGCTATATTAAATTTTTCTTGTGGAAAAATAGGCGTTAAATGCTCAAATGAAATACGGTCTCTTACCACTTGTGGGTCGTGTCCGTTAATTTTTAAAACCTTAATAAGCGGAAAATATTTTTCACCTTCTTTTGGAGGACGAACCACACCTTTTACAGTATCTCCTGTTTTTAATCCAAATAATTTTATTTGAGAAGTTGAAAGATAAATATCATCTGGAGAAGACAAATAATTATAATCCGAAGAGCGTAAGAATCCATATCCGTCTGGCATCATTTCTAAAACACCTTCGCTTTCTATAATACCTTCAAACTCATAGTCTGGTTCGCGGTATTGATTTTTTCTTTCGTTGGTTTTTCCTTTAGCAATTGGTTTAGTAGGTTTAGTTTCACTTACCTCAACAGGTAGAGTTTCTTTACCTTTTTTATTACCTATATAACTTGGATGATTTGGGTTGTTCTGGTTTGCTTTATCTATAAGCGCTTGTTGAGCTGCTTTTTCTTCGGGAGTTAATTCCTTTTTTATTGGCTTTTTAACTTTAGGTTTAGCTACTTCTGGAGTTTCTGTTTTAACTTCTTCTACTTTTACATCCGTTACAGGAGTAGTTACAGACTTTTCTTTAGCAATCGGTTTGGGTTTAGCAACCACTTTTGGTTTTTCAACCTTATCTTCAGATGCATCAGAAACTGGTGTTGCAATTTTATCAACTTTAACAGTAGAAGGGTCTGTGGCTTGTAAATCTAAAATTTGGTAAACTAATTCGTCTTTTTTAAGACTTCTGAATTTTTTGATTTTTGCAATTTTAGCTATTTCTTGCAATTCTAAGAGTTTCATCTCTTTTAAAGCTTCCTTTTCAAACATGTATGTTTAAGAATTATTTAATAAAATGTGGTGAGTTAATTTGTGCGGGGAGAACAATCATAGTATGAAGTACTTATGATTGTACACTGCAATAATACAAATAAAAATTTGTAAAACAATAGTTTTTATAAAAAAGAAGCTCTAAATTTGCTATTCAATCAACAAAAAAATGTTTCAAAGAATACAAAGTGTTTATTTAATACTGAGTCTTGTTTTAACAGGTGTGTTACCTTTTATATTCCCATTATGGGAAATAAATGATGTAGCCGTTTTTGCAAAAAATGAAATAATATATTTTGGCTTTTTAATGGTTGTAACTGCAATAACTTTTATAAGCTTGTTGCAATTTAAAAAACGACAAACACAATTTGTTTTAAACAGGTTGTCTATAATATTGAACTTTATTTTATTAGGATTGTTTGTGTATCGTTTACTAAATTTATCTGGAGAGATGGAAATCTCTGAGAAAGGTATTGGGATGTTTCTTCCTACTATTTCTATCGTTTTGTTGGTTTTGGCGAACAAAGCCATCAAAAAGGACGAAGATCTTGTAAAATCTGTAGATCGATTGCGATAAACCTAACATCTTAGTTTATTAGTGCGAAGAAAGTCCGAGTGTAAACTCGGACTTTTTTATTTCTTACCTAATTCTATTACTTCTAACGCTTTTATTTCTTTGCCATGAATTTCAAAACGCAACATTGTTCGTACTTGATGAAAGCCACTTTTACCACAAGCTCCCGGATTCATGTGTAGTAAATTCAATTTTTTATCGAACATTACTTTTAAAATATGCGAGTGCCCAGAAATGAATAATTGTGGTGGATTTTTATTAATTTCTTCTCTAATATTTACATTATATCTGTTGGGATATCCTCCAATATGCGTCATCCAAACATCTACTTCTTCACATAAAAATCGATTATTAAGCGGAAATTCCATTCGAGCTTCGTTATTGTCTATATTTCCATAAACGGCTCGCAAAGGTTTGTGTTTTTTTATAGTATCGGTCACGTTTAAGTCGCCAATATCGCCTATATGCCAAACTTCATCGGCTAGTTTTACATATTTCAGTATGCTATCGTCTATATGACTGTGGGTATCCGAAAGCAAAAGTATTTTTTTCAATGTGCTATTTCTTTCTACAAAGATACAAAGTGTAATATTAACCAAGAAATTGCATTAAAACTTTGTAACTTTGTTCACTCAGAACAAACACAATTAAATTGCGGTATTTTATAGAGTTTTCATATAACGGCAAAAACTATTTTGGCTTTCAAATCCAGCCCAACCAACCTTCGGTACAACAAACATTATCCGAAGCTTTGAGCTTAATTTTAAAGCATGATATTTTAATTTATGGTGCAGGTAGAACCGATAGTGGTGTTCACGCAACACAAATGTTTGCTCATTTTGATTTTCCAGAAAATATAGAAAACGATAAAATTGTACATAAACTGAATGGCTTTTTACCTAAAGATATTGTAGTATATCGTTTTATACTTTTACATGACGATGCGCATGCTCGTTTTGATGCTAAAGCAAGAACTTACGAATATCACATTCACCAATATAAAGACGCTTTTATAGGTGATAGCAGTTACTATTCGCCCAGAAAATTAGACATTGCTAAAATGAATAAAGCGGCAGCTTTACTTTATAATTATACCGATTTTGAATGTTTTTCTAAAACCAATACAGATGTAAACACTTTTAATTGTACCATTACAAAAGCCATTTGGGAACAAAAAAACGACCGGTTCTGCTTTACGATAACTGCCGATCGGTTTTTAAGAAATATGGTACGTGCCATTGTTGGGACGCTTATTTCGGTAGGTAACGGAAAAATTGATACAACTGATTTTATAAAAATAATTGAAAGTAAGAACAGAGCAAATGCTGGATTTTCAGTACCTGCACAAGGGCTTTTTCTTACTAAAATAGAATACGAATACCTGTAAATGAAGAAAAAAATAAATTTTAAATCACTTAGAAAGCTAACTGTTTTTACTAAACCTTATTCTAAAAAATTTGTTTTAGTAATGCTATTTGCTATTTTTTTAGCACTTTTTGCTGCTGCTAGGCCGTATTTATTAAAAGAAACTGTAGATGCTTATATTGGACCAAAAGACAAGGAAGGGCTTTTATTGTATATTATTTTAATGGCAATCGCTCTTTTAGCCGAAGTTAGTTTTCAGTTTTTATTCTCTTATTTTGCCAATTGGTTAGGACAAGATATTATAAAAGATATTAGAACCCAATTATACAAACACATTACTTCGTTTAAAATGAAGTATTTTGACTACGAGCCTGTTGGTAAATTAGTTACACGTGTGGTTTCGGATATTGAGTCTATAGCCAGTATATTTAGTCAAGGTTTGTTTATGATTTTTAGTGATTTACTAAAAATGATTGTAGTATTGGGCATTATGATTTATATGAATTGGAAGCTAACACTAATTGTTATTTGTGCTATGCCAATTGTAATTATTGCTACTAATATTTTTCAGAAAAAAATGAAAGTAGCTTTTAAAGAAGTACGAGCAGAAATTTCTAACCTCAACACATTTGTACAAGAGCGATTAAGCGGTATGCGAATTGTTCAGTTATTTAACAGAGAGCAAGTTGAATACAATAAATTTAAAGAAATAAACAATAAGCATAAAAACGCTTGGTTAAAGAATATTTTATATAACTCTATCTTTTTCCCAATTGCCGATTTAATTTCTTCTATAACCTTGGGTTTAATTATTTGGTATGGCGGAATTAGTATTATAGATGGAGATAATTTAACCACTTTTGGAGATTTATTTGCCTATACCTTACTTATAAGCATGCTTTTTAATCCGCTTAGACAAATTGCTGACAAGTTTAATGTTTTGCAAATGGGTATTGTAGCATCTGAACGTGTTTTTGAAATTTTTGAAACCAATAGTCACATTCAAGACAGCGGTACAAAAGCGGCTACTGCTTTAAAAGGAAAAATTGAGTTAGAAAAAGTGCGTTTTAGCTATTTAGAAGGCGAAGAAGTTGTAAAAGGCATAAATTTAGAAGTAAAACCAGGTGAAACAGTTGCTATTGTTGGTAGTACAGGAGCAGGTAAATCTACAATAATTAATTTATTAAATCGTTTTTACGAAATCGATTCGGGAACCATAAAAATTGATGGTGTTAATACTAAAAACTATACTTTAGAAAGTTTAAGAAACCAAATAGCAGTTGTTTTACAAGATGTATTTTTATTTGCCGACACCATTTACAATAACATTACACTTTATAACCAAGACATTTCAAGAGAACAAGTTATAGAAGCCGCTAAAATAATAGGTATAAACGACTTTATTTTATCGCTTCCGAATGGTTACGATTACGATGTAAAAGAGCGTGGCGTAATGTTATCTTCTGGGCAAAGACAATTAATTGCTTTTTTAAGAGCATATGTGAGTAATCCTAGTATTTTAATTTTAGACGAAGCTACTTCTTCTATCGATTCGTATTCGGAAGAATTAATACAAAATGCAATTGAAAAAATTACACAAAACCGAACCTCTATAGTAATTGCGCACCGTTTGGCAACTATTATGAAAGCTGACAAAATTGTAGTAATGGATAAAGGTTTAATTATAGAAGAAGGCTCGCACAAAGAATTACTAAAATTAAATGATGGTACATATAAAAAATTATATGACTCACAATTTTCGGTAGAAAAGAAGTAATTACATTTGGACTAAATTATTTTTTATAGCATACATAACAAGTCCTACTCTAGTTTTAATATTGAGTTTAGTAAAAACTGCATCTCTATAACCATCTATGGTTTTAGGGCTTAAGAACATAATGTCGGCAATTTCTTTATACGTTTTTTCGGTACAAGCAAGTTGAATAAATTTTAATTCTTTATCTTTTAAAATTACCTCTTCTTTTTTACCATCTATTTTGTTTAAAATAATATTGGTAACATATTCTGTATAAAAAAAGCCTGTTTGAATTACCTCTAATAAAGCCGACTGAAAAACACTTGGTGTTGTATCTTTTAGTAAATAACCTTTTGCTCCAAATTGAAGCATTTTAATTATAGTCTCTGGTTTATCATTTACAGATAAAGCCAAAACCTTTTGATTGGGCTTGTTTTCTTTTAACCATTTCATAGTATCTATTCCGCCTAAAACAGGCATATTAACATCTAAAAGTATAATATCTATTTCTTCGTTATTTTCATCATGTTGAAAAAACAACTTTAGCTTTTTACCATTATCAAAAGTATGAGAGACTTCAAAGTCTTCAAAAGAATTTATCATCATTTTCAATGAATTTGAAAACAATAAATGATCATCAACAATTACTATTTTATATTTCATATGGCTTATCTAAAGGGTAAATAATTGTGATTTCAGTTCCAGATGCAGAAGATTTAATATCCATTTCAGCACCAATTAAATTGGTTCTGTACTTCATATTATTTATACCTGTTCCACTTTTATTACTATACTCAATACCAATACCTTCGTCTTTTAAAAATATCATTATTGCGTTTATACCAACTTCTATTTTTAAAATAATAACATCACTTTGCGAATGTTTTAAAATATTTGTTATTCCTTCTTGTAAAATACGGTATAAAAAGAGTTCATGCTCTACGTTTAAAGTTGGCATTTTAGTATTAAGTTCAAACGTACATTTAATTTTTTTTAAATTCTGAATTCGACTTAAATCACTTTTAATTGAGGTTATTAAACAAAAATCTTGACAGCTTTCTTTGTTGCTTAAACGAGAAAGCACTCTAATTTCATTTAAAGATTCTGTTACGATTTCTTTTAAATTTTCAATTTCTTGCATTTCAACCGTTCTTTTATCTAAAATAATATTCATTTGCATAAGAGCAACAGATAAAATTTGACCAATATTATCGTGTAACTCACGGCCAATTTGAGAAAGAGTTTGGTCTTTAATTTCTATTTTAGATTTTACTAATTCGGTCTGAAAATGCAAATTATCCTGCATTTTATCTATAATAAACTTTGCCTTTTGTTTTTGAAAAAAAGCAAAAAGTATGAAGACTGTTAATATTAATAAAATAAAAACCAGACTAGACATTAAAACTAAAAACTGTAATTTTTCCGACTCCGGTAAAACCCTATAATATAGCATAAATTCATAATTAAGTTTAATGAAAAGACAATTATAGAATACAATTCGTAATAATTTTTGTCTTTAAAAATATTTATGTAGATAAAATAAGGTAAAAAGGGGGCAACAAATAAAAGTACACCAATTATAATCCAGAAGTAAAGAGAATTACTAACACTTTCAATATTAGGTGATTTTAAAACGGTAACTAAATAAAAGGTACTGAAAATAAGAACAAAAACAGTTCCCAAAACATATGACTTAACTTTGTAAATTTCATTTAAATAAAAATAATCATAAAAATAGAATAAAGTAAAAACACCAACAAAAATACTTGTTATAATTATACTTAACTTAGATTTTAAAAGCGAACCAATAAACAACAAATAAAATAAATTAGAAATATAGATGTAAATATTTATTGGATTTGGAATTAATTCATATAGTTTATAATAATATAAATAAACACCAATTAGCTCACTAAAAACAGTGTAAAAGAGAAAAACCAAAAAAAGCTTTTCTCTAATATCTCTTTTTTTAGAATTAAAAAATAGTCCAAAAAAACCACTAATTAAAAATAAAATAAAACTGTATTGAGCTAAATTCAATTGCATTTGTTTTAATGAGGAAATATAATTTCTGGAGGTAAACCAGAAGTTCCATAATTTAAATAATCAATTCCTGTAACATCGTGCGAATCGGCTCTTTTATCTAAGTTTATTCCACCTGAGCTTACTTTAAAGTCTGATGTAGGTACTATAAACAAAGTAGTCATACCTGCTTTTTCTAGGTACTTTTCTTCATCTGGATACACACCCATGTAAATTCTAATTCCATCAATTTCTACTCCCTTTTCTTTACTAGCTTTTTTTGCATAAGCAATATAATTTTCTAGTTCTTCTAAAGAGTACCATATAGCGTTTGCATCTTTCATAGAATAAATAGAATCAATTATTACAGATCGTTTCTCAATATAATTCTTATTTAACAAACTTGCCATTTCACTAGAAATGAGTTGAGTAGGTTGTTCGTGATTTTCAACATTTTTATTGACACAAGAAACTGTAATTAGCAAAACAAAAGTTAAGCATAACGAAATAAATAATCTTTTCATAATTAATGTTTTTTAATTAATAATAAACAAATGTATTTATTAATCGAAGCTATTTATACAGGAAAAACACCCTTTTTATAAAAAAAAGCCTCTTTTCATAACAAGAAAAGAGGCTTTTTATTGTATAAATGATTAATTACCTAGAATAATTAGGTGCTTCTTTGGTAATTGTAACGTTGTGTGGGTGACTTTCTGTTATTCCACTAGAAGTTAAACGTATAAACTTTGAAGAAGCTTGCAATGTTGCAATATCTCCCGAACCACAATAGCCCATTCCGGCTCTTAAACCACCTATAAATTGTAACATACTTTCGGCTAATTCACCTTTATAAGGGACACGACCTACAATTCCTTCTGGAACTAATTTTTTAACATCGTCTTCAACATCTTGAAAATAACGGTCTTTAGATCCTTGTTTCATGGCTTCTACAGAACCCATTCCACGGTATGATTTAAACTTTCTACCTTCAAAAATAATAGTTTCTCCTGGCGATTCTTTTGTTCCTGCTAATAATGAACCTAGCATTACACAGTCTGCACCTGCAGCAATTGCTTTTGGTATATCTCCAGTATAACGTATTCCACCATCTGCAATTACAGGTACACCAGAACCTTTTATAGCTGCTGCGACTTCTAATACTGCCGAAAACTGAGGAAAACCTACTCCTGCAACTATTCGTGTTGTACATATAGAACCTGGCCCAATTCCTACTTTAACACCGTCTGCACCATTTTCTACTAAATATTTAGCAGCTTCTGGCGTAGCAATGTTACCAACTACCACATCTAAATTAGGAAAGTGCTTTTTAACTTCTTTTAAAACTGTAACTACACCTTGTGTATGTCCATGAGCCGTATCGATTATTACTGCATCTACTCCAGCATTTACCAATGCACCTGCGCGTTCTACAGCATCTGCTGTTACTCCTAAAGCTGCTGCAACTCGTAAACGACCGTATTGGTCTTTATTTGCAATTGGCTTTTGGGTTAACTTTGTTATATCTCTAAAAGTAATAAGTCCCATTAATTTCTGAGCTTCGTTTACTACTAATAGTTTTTCAATTTTGTTTTCTTGTAAAATAAGTTCGGCTTGCTCTAAAGTAGTACCTTCTTTAGCTGTTACCAAATTTTCAGAAGTCATTACTTCTTTAATAGAACGCTCGTTGTTTTTCTCAAAACGCAAATCTCTATTAGTAACAATTCCTTTTAAATTATTGTCTGCATCAATTACCGGAATACCACCAATGCTGTATTCTTTCATTACTTTTTTTGCATCACCTACTGTTGCAGAAACTTGAAGTGTTACAGGATCAATTATCATCCCGCTTTCTGCTCTTTTTACCTTTCTAACTTCTGTAGCTTGTTGTTCAATAGTCATGTTTTTATGTAAAACACCTATTCCACCTTCTCTTGCAATTGCAATTGCCATAGCACTTTCTGTAACGGTATCCATTGCAGCTGATACAATTGGTACGTTTAAGGTAATGTTTCTAGAAAAATGTGTTTTTATACTTACCTCTCTTGGAAGTACTTGAGAGTAGTTAGGAACTAAAAGAACATCATCGTAAGTTAATCCCTCACCAATGATTTTTGTAGTGTGTGCGTTCATCATGCAATTTATAGTTGAATTGCATGCAAAGATAATTAAAAAAAATGTATTAATCTAAATTTTAGTGGTATTCATTAAATACCTTAAGGGCTTCGTTATAGGCACTCTCAAAACTAATAGCATGGCAATTGGTGTCAATTTTATTAGCCGTAAAATACGAAAGCATTTTTTCGGTAGGCATATTACCTGTTAAATCGTCTTTAGCCATTGGGCAACCGCCAAAACCTTTTATAGCTCCATCGTAACGTAAACAGCCAGCTTTGTAAGAGGCATCAATTTTTTCGTGCCATGTATCTGGAGTGGTATGCAAGTGTGCTCCAAACTCAATATGTTGGTATTGCGGAATTAAATTTGAAAATAAATAGTCTATAATTTCAGGGGTAGATGTCCCAACCGTATCAGAAAGTGAAAGTATTTTTACACCCATATTAGATAGCTTTTCGGTCCACTCACCTACTATATCTACATTCCAAGGGTCGCCATACGGATTACCAAAACCCATAGATAAATAAGCTACTACTTCTTTATCTGTTTTATTGGCAATTTCTAAAATTTCGTTTAAAGTAATAATTGATTCGGCTATTGTTTTATGCGTATTTCGCATTTGAAAATTCTCCGATATAGAAAAAGGATACCCCAAATATTGTATTTGTTTATGAACGGAAGCCGCTTCTGCTCCTCTGGTATTGGCTACAATTGACAATAATTTACTTTGGGTTTGCGATAAATCTAACCGACTTAACAACTCTGCTGTATCTGCCATTTGAGGTATGGCCTTAGGCGAAACAAAACTTCCAAAATCAATAGTATCAAAACCCACACGCAATAAAGATTGAATATATTGTGCCTTTTTTTCGGTAGGAATAAAAGGTTTAATGCCTTGCATGGCATCTCTTGGGCATTCAATAATTTTTACAGATTTATTCAATTGTTGTCTTTATAAAACGCTAAGATAGATAGTTTAAAAATGATATAAAAATGATTTTAGCATTATTTAAAATTACATAAATATGTAATAAATACATATATTACATTTATTGGTAATAATAGAGAAAATTACATTTATTGGTAATTATTTTGGTATAATATAAATAAAATACTATTTTTGATACATGACATGCATATTAACAGGAGATATAGTAGGCTCTAAAAAAGCAAAAAACAACAATTGGATTGATGGTTTAAAACAATTGTTTTTAAACCAAGGAAATAGTCCATTAAGTTGGGAAATATATAGAGGAGATGAGTTTCAGTTAGAAATAAAAAAGACTGAACACGCAATACTAACTTCTATACTAATAAAAGCATACTTAAGAAGTATTGGTTTAGATGTAAGAATTGGAATTGGAATTGGAGAAAAAACACATAATGCAAAACGAATTACAGAAAGTAATGGCTCGGCATTTGTAAATTCTGGGGAAGCTTTTGAAAATCTTAAATCAACAAAAATAAACTTAGCAATACAAAGCAAAAACAAAAAAATAGATAAAGAATTAAATCTAATGCTACAATTAGGCTTATCTTTTATGGACAAATGGCTAAAACAACAAGCAGAATTTGTATATTATGCAATAGAAAACCCAAGTTTATCACAAGAACAGTTAGGAATAAAATTAGGTATAAACCAAGCAGCAGTAAGTAGAAGACGTAAAAGAGCAAACTACGATTTAATTGAACAAATGAATGCTTTTTTTATTGAAAAACTAAAAACACTACACGAATGATTTTATTTGTTAAACTCTTTCTTGCTCATATAATTGCCGATTTTATTTTACAACCTAATGCATGGGTTGCTCAGAAAGAGCAACAAAAAGGCAAAAGTATTTTCTTGGTTTGGCACATACTAATACATTTTGTGCTTTATGCACTTTTTATATTCAAATTAGATTTTTTAATTTACGCCGCTATCATTGGACTGTCACACGGAATAATAGATTTTGTAAAACTAAAATTTCAGAAGAAAAAAACAAAAAGAAACTGGTTTTTAGTAGATCAAATTTTGCATATAGCCCTATTGTTTTGTGTGGTTTTCTTTTATACCAATTTACCGCTAAATGTATTTAAGCTAAACCAAACAGCTTGGGTTTTAATAACTGCTTTCGTTTTTTTAACGCAACCAACTTCAATAATTATAAAAAATATTATTTCGGTTTGGACACCCGAAGAAAAAGAAAAAAAAGACCAATCGCTACAAAACGCAGGAAATTATATTGGCATTTTAGAAAGGTTATTTGTAATCACTTTTATTTTATTAAATGAATTTGAAGCTATAGGTTTTTTATTAGCTGCAAAATCTATATTTAGATTTGGCGATTTAAAAAAAGCCAAAGACCGCAAACTTACCGAGTATGTTTTAATAGGTACGCTACTTAGTTTTGGAATTGCAATTTTAGTTGGGCTTATAGCTTTACAATTTCAATTTATTTAGCCAATAACGCTTTATTTATGTCTTTAATTAATTTAGGGCCTTCGTAAATAAAACCCGTATAAAGCTGCACCAAGTCGGCACCAGCTTCTATTTTTTCTAAAGCATCATTTGCAGAGTGTATTCCTCCTACTCCAATAATTGGGAACGATTTATTGCTTTTTTCTGCTAAAAAACGAATCACTTCTGTAGAACGTTTTGCCAACGGCTTACCCGACAATC
>CBFIIG010000014.1:0-21192 GCA_965662615.1 Flavobacterium sp. | reverse complement strand
TTTTTGCTATTACCTCGTTTAATTCTTTTTGAACTTTTGATGGTAAAGATGTTAAATTACCAATTGCGTTTAATTTAATGTTATTTTTAGTTAGTGTAGCTATTTCTTTCTTTAAAGAGCGTACTAAAATTTTCATTAAGGTATCTACTTCTATTTTTGGTCTGTTCCAATTTTCGGTAGAAAAAGCATAAAGGGTTAGGTTTTTAATTCCTAATTCGGCACATGTTTCTACCGTTTTTTTAACTGTTTTTGTTCCGTTTTCGTGCCCAATTGCTCTAAGAAAACCTTGTTGTTTAGCCCAACGACCATTACCGTCCATAATTATGGCTAGGTGTTGTGGCAGTTTGTCTATGTTTATTAGGTCTTTCATTTATTTTAATTTAATCGCAAAAACAAGGGTTTTTACCAAAGGTATAGGTTAATGAAAGTCCACTAAATACATACCAGTCATTACTGTTAAAATTACCAAAACGGTTAATACTGTATTTTCCGTTTTCGGGATTACTACCGTCTAGGTTGTCAGAAAACGTGTATCTAACACCAATTTCGGCAGCTAAATTCCAATGAGCAGATATGTTTTTTTTATATCCTACAACCATTGGTATAGCTATTGTGCTTCCGTTATTATAATCTTTAGCTTCTTTGCTTTGGTCAATATACATCAGGTCAAAAACGGCGAAGTTTATACCTGTAAAAACATAAGGTGTTCCCGCATATCTTGAATTGTGTAAATCGTACTCAAAAAAGTTAAACTCAATACCAGCTGAGATTTCTTTTACATTGTTTTTCATTTTAAAACCACGTAATTCTCTACTAGGAATGTTACTTTTAGTATCGTCTGCGCTAAGGTTCCCCGTGCTTATACTAAATCGGTATGCATGTCTCGGACTTCTATTCATTTTATATAGCAGGCCAAATGCAGGAGCGTTAGGGTTTATGTACTGTGTACTACCCACGTCACCAATATAATTGCTACCACCTGCAAAAACACCAACTTCGTGAATTTGAGCTGTTACAAAACTGCTTATTAGAGCTGAAAATAGTATGTAAATTAAGTTCTTCATTTTTAAATAAGTTGCAAATATAATAATTATGGTTTCTTTTACTACTTTCTATTCGTATTTCTACCAAAATTAGAACGCAAAATATTTAAAATGTTATATTAAAGAATGGTTTAATTTCTTTTGTCTTCTCCCCAAAGCAGTTTTTTCCTTAATGTTTTAAAAAAATTCTCGTTTTCAAATTCTATTAAGTTAATTTTAAAAGGGGCTTTTTTAATTGTAATTTCAGTGTCGTTTGGAACAGTGTAAATGCGAGAATCAAGCGATACTAAGTTTTGATCTTCTCTACCATTTACTTTTAACTTAATTATTACATCGTCTTTAATAATTAAAGGGCGCGCATTTAAATTATGAGGCGCTATTGGAGTAATAACAAAACAATTTGCTCCTGGAGATACAACTGGACCTCCGCAACTTAATGAATATCCTGTAGACCCTGTGGGTGTTGCAACAATTAAACCATCTGCCCAATATGTTGTTAGATATTCTTCGTCTATGTTTGTTTCCACTGCAATCATAGATGTTGTGTCTTTTCTGGAAACGGTAACTTCATTTAATGCAAAATCTAAAAAATCGGGAGATATAATGGGAGGATTTGCAGTTATTTGTAAGCTGTTTCGTTGCGATATGCTATAAGAATTGTTTAAAAATTTATTAATTAAATGTTCTAATTCTTCGATTTTTATAGTTGCTAAAAAACCTAGTCTACCCGTATTTATACCTAAAATAGGAATACCACTATCTTTAACAATAGATGCGGCTCTTAACATGGTCCCGTCTCCACCAATACTAATTAGAGTATTTATGTCTTTCGGTAAATTGTCTTTTGCAGAAAAACAAGTTCCATTATAATTTAGTATTTTTTGAATTTCTTCAAAAAAATACTCTTCAAAAATTAAGGTTACACCTTTTTTTTCGAGTGTATTAATTAATTTAACTAATACCTCCTTATATTCTTCTTTAAAAATTTGACCAAAAACTGCTATTTTCATTATATACTTAGGTATTTATCTAAATAGTCCGAGCGCTCTTTTAGATCGTTAATAAAAGCATCTTCTTGGTGTTCCGAAATAATTTCGTAATCGTATCTTCTAAACGTTTGTATAATGTCGTTTAAGTTACCTATACTTATTTTTAAAGTAATTTCTACTGTATTATTTTCAATTTCGGAAATTAAAACGCCAAAAATTTTCGAATTATTCCCTTCAATAATCTGAGTTACTTCACTCATTGTAAAATTATTAATCTCTTTTTTTACAATAATTAAATCGCCCTGCTCATTTATAAAAGGTGTATTAAAAAAGTTTTTTACAAAAAGATCTTTTTCATAAAAACCTATATACTCATTGTTTTCGTTTAAAACAGGTAAAATATTTGTGTTGTTTACAGAAAAAAGATTTAAAACTTCTAGTAAACTCATATTTGCACGAGCAAAAAACCGTTCAAAAGTAGAGGTAAAGTCTAAAACTAATTTAGAACTAGCTGCTATTTCTGCATCTTCTAAGTTAATACACCCAATATATACGCCGTTGTTAGTTACGGGAAAAAAATCGTATTGGTATTCTGCAAACAAATCTTGTGCAGCAGCAATTTCTTGATCTGAATTTAGTGCTTTAGGAGATGTGTTTATTGAAAACGGTTTCATGTATTATCGTTTTTATATATGCAAAATAATTAAAAAATAAGCAGTATAACTATTCATAGTTTGTATTTTTGTAAAGTTAAATAAAAAAAAATGACAAAACTATCTGTTAATATAAATAAAATTGCCACTCTAAGAAACGCTAGAGGAGGCGACGTGCCTAATTTGCTAAAAGTAGCAACCGATATAGAAACCTTTGGCGGACAAGGCATCACCATTCATCCAAGGCCAGATGAACGACATATTAGATATAAAGATGCATACGATTTAAAGCAAATTGTTACTACAGAATATAATATTGAAGGAAATCCTGTTAAGCAGTTTATGGAGATGGTTTTGGATATTAAACCTACGCAAGTTACATTAGTGCCAGATGCCGATGATGCTTTAACTTCTAATGCAGGTTGGGATACATTAAAGCATAAGTCGTTTTTAACTGAAGTAATATCAGAGTTTAAAAGTAAAGGAATTAGAACATCTATTTTTGTAGATCCAGTAACTAAAATGATAGACGGAGCATTGGCAACTGGAGCTGATAGAATAGAATTATACACAGAAGAATTTGCAACTCAATATGCTTTAGGTAATAAAAAAGGTATAGATGCTTATGTAGAAGCAGCTATTTGTGCAAATGCAAACGGAATAGGGATAAATGCGGGTCATGACTTAAGCTTAGATAATATTGCATTTTTTAAACAAAATATTCCGGGTTTATTAGAGGTTTCAATAGGACACGCTTTAATATCAGAATCTATTTATTTAGGTTTAGAAAACGTAGTAAATATGTACTTGCAAAAACTTAAATAATGTTATACTCAAAAGTTATAGGTGAAGGAAAACCACTTATCATTCTGCATGGTTTTTTAGGAATGTCAGATAATTGGAAAACACTAGGTACAGAATTTTCTACTTGGGGATTTCAATTGCATTTATTAGATTTAAGAAATCACGGTCGAAGTTTGCATTCTAACGATTTTTCATATCCAATAATGGCAGCAGACGTTGCACAGTATTGCGCAGCACACAAATTGCAAAATATTATTTTATTAGGCCACTCTATGGGTGGAAAAGTTGCTATGGAGTTGGCTTGTACGCAACCTAATTTAGTTGAAAAGCTAATTATAGCAGATATTGGTGTAAAATATTATCCTGCACACCACCAAGAAATTTTAGAAGGATTAAATGCAATTGATTTTTCTATTAATAGTGACCGTTCAGCGTTTGACGATTTATTAAAAAGTTATATTCCAGATTTTGGTACCCGCCAATTTTTGCTTAAAAATATTTATCGAAAAACAGCAACAGAATTTGCGTTTCGTTTTAACTTAAAAACACTCACCGAAAAGTATAACGAAATTGGTGTTGCTTTGCCTTTTAATTATACATTTAATAAAGAAGTTTTGTTTTTAAGAGGGTCAAAATCAAATTATATTTTACAATCCGATTGGAATGGTATTTTAGCCCATTTTCCAAAAGCTAAATTAGAAGAAATTAAAAATGCGGGACATTGGCTTCATGCAGAAAATCCTTTTGATTTCTCAAATTCAATACAATTATTTCTTACATAAGTATTTTTGAAAGTAGAATTCTGTTAAATAAATTGTAATTTTCATAAATAGTGTTAATTTTGAATTAAGAAAAATGAGAATTCGATAAAAATTAACACATTAAATTATGAGAAAATTACTTTCATTGGCGCTTGTTTTAGCTTCTACATCTGCTGTTTTTGCAGGAGGATATAGAGTTAGCATTCAAGGTCAAAAACAATTAGCTATGGGGCATACAGGTGTCGCGGTAGTAAACAGTGCCGAGGTTGGGTTTTTTAATCCAGCTGGTATTTCCTTCTTAGAAAAAAAGTTTAACCTATCCGTAGGAGCTTCAGCAATTTTTTCTAGTACAGCTTTTCAAAACTCTACTTACAATTGGACAGCACAATCTAATAATGTAGGAACACCTTTTAGCGTTCACGCTACATACAAAATTACAGATTGGTTGACAGCAGGACTTTCGGTTTACACGCCATATGGGAGTACTGTAGAATATGAACAAGACTGGGCAGGTTCACACTTAATTAATAACATAGCTTTGCAAGCTATTTTTGTTCAACCTACAATTGCAGTAAGAGTTGGTGAGCATTTTAGTGTTGGTGGAGGACCAATTTTTGTTCAAGGTTCGGTTAACTTTAATAGAAACATATCTAGAAGTTTAACGGATGAAAATGGAAATAGAACAGACCTTACTGTAGACGGAAAAGGAATTACTGCAATGGGTTATACTGCAGGTTTTATGTTTAATCCAAGTGATAAAGTTCGTTTAGGTATGAATTACCGTTCGGAAATTATGATGGAAGCTAGAGGTGGAGATGCTACTTTTGCAGATGTACCAGCTTACTTAGCTTCAACTTTAACTAATACTAAATTTGATGCAGATTTACCTTTACCAGCAGAATTAACAGTTGGTCTTTCTGTAAAAGCTTCAGAAAAATTATTGTTAGCATTTGATTATAATTATGCTTTATGGAGTTCTTATAAATCTTTAGATGTAGATTTTGCTAATTCTGTTCCAACATCAATAAATCCTAGAAATTATAAAAATTCTGGTGCATACCGTTTTGGTGCACAATATAATGCTTCTGAAAAATTAGATTTAAGAGCTGGTTGGTATTTAGATGAATCTCCAGTACAAGATGGTTACTTTGCTCCAGAAACACCTCGTAACGATGGTATGGGTTTTACAGGAGGTTTAACGTATAATGTAAGTTCAAGATTAGGAGTTGATTTCTCTTTACTTTACATAACATTTAAAGAAATTGATAACTCTTACGATCATGCAAGTGATGGTAGCAGTTTCTTTGGTACATACAAATCGTCTGCATTAGCACCTGGTTTAGGAATCACTTACGGATTTTAATTAAAAAAAAAAGAACATGAAAAATAAATTTATATACTTAGCTCTTTTAGCTATAGGAATGGTGTCTTGTGATGCCGAAATAGAAAATGCAGTTGATGCTAATTATACAGCTGGTGATGCAGACTTTTCCACTTATGTTGCCATAGGTAACTCTTTGTCTGCAGGTTATATGGACGGAACTGTTTACAGAGAAGGTCAAAAATATTCTTTTCCAAATACATTATCTAAGCAATTTGCATTAGTAGGTGGAGGTGCTTTTACTCAGCCTTCTTTTGAGGATGATGTTAATAATTTAGGAGGAATAATGGGAATATTTGGTACTCGTTTGGTAATAAATGCTTCTGTTGGTGCTCCTCAAAATCTAGCAGGTTCATCATCTATTACATTAGCTCCACAAGCTACTCCTTACAATAACATGGGCGTGCCAGGAGCTAAAATATTTCATTTACTATCTCCAGGTTATGGTAATGTTGCAGGTTTAGCAACAGGCTCTGCAAATCCTTATTTTGTTCGTCATGCAACTTCAGCTACTGCTACAGTTTTAGGAGATGCTTTACAAATGAATCCTACTTTTTTCACCAACTGGATAGGTGCTAACGATGTGTTAAGCTATGCTACAACAGGTGGATCTGGAGTAGATCAAACAGGAAATTTAGACCCTTCTTCATACGGAGGTAACGATATTACAGACCCACAAGTGTTTGGAGCTGCTTATCAACAAATAGTTGGAGCGTTAACGGCTAACGGAGCAAAAGGTGTTTGTGCTACTATACCAAGTGTAACATCTATTCCTTATTTTACAACTGTGCCTTTTGCACCTTTATCACCATCAGCATTAGGAGGTTCGGCAGTTGTTGATCAATTAAACCAACAATTATACGGTCCTTTAAAACAGGTTTTTTCTGCTTACGGAGAGCCAAATCGTGTTAATTTATTATCATCTTCTGCTGCAAACCCTGTATTAATTTTTGATGCAGATGCTACAGATATGACTGCTCAAATTACAGGAGCTTTAACTCCGGTTTTAGGAGCACCAACAGCAACTGCTTTTGGAATGGTTTTCGGTAAAGCCCGTCAGGCCACAGCTAATGATTTAATTGTATTACCTGCTAGTTCAGTAATTGGAACACCTAATGCATCATCTCCTTCACCATTAATTAATGTAAATGGTGTTAGTTTCCCATTAGAAAATAGATGGGTTTTAACAGCTACAGAAAAGGCAAAAGTAGCTACTGCTACAGCTGCTTATAATGCAGCTATAGTTTCTGTTGCTAATTCTTATAATATTGCAGTTGCAGACATGAATGCTGTAATGAATCAATTAATTTCGGGTCTAAGAGTTGAAGACGGAACAATTTATACAGCAGATTATTTTTCTTCATCAAATTCGGGTTCTGTTCTTTTCTCTTTAGACGGAGTTCACCCAAATGCTAGAGGATATGCAGTTATTGCAAATCAGTTTATCAATAAAATAAACTCATTTTATAACGCTAATATTCCGCTTGTAAGTGCAGCTGGTTACCCAGGTGTTACAATTGTAGCTTCTAATTAAGTTGTAAAACAAAATAATTATAGTAAAAAAGCCAGTAGAATTTTCTACTGGCTTTTTTGTTTTGAGTTAATTGTAATATTTTCCATACTAATTTTTGTAGCAAGTTTTTTAGTAAAAAGGATTACTCCACTTGGTTTCAGTGCTTACACTATTGTCCGTTAACGTTTTTAAAAATGCAACCAATGCTGCTTTTTCAGAATTTGTTAAATTTAGTTGAACTGGATTTCCGTTTGCATCTGTTAATGCATCTGAAAGTGTAGGGTGGGCTTTAATTCCGCTATTGTAATGTTCAACAACTTCTTCTAATGTAGCAAATCTACCATCGTGCATATAAGGAGCAGTAAGTTCAATATTTCGCAAACTCGAAGTTTTAAATCTTCCAACAAATAAAGGGTTGTTAAACACCCCTCCTGCACCCAAATCCGTTGTAGAAGTTAAATCCAATCCATTGTTTTGTGGTCCTGGATTGGCACTTATAAACGCTTCGGTTGTATGACAACCAAAACAAGCCCCTCCTCCTTGAGTAATTGGGGCGAAAAATATGTTCTTCCCCGTGTTTTCCTCTATTGTAAAATTAGGAAAATTTCCACCCGGATTAGCTACCAATTCTCTTCCTTGGTCATATTTACTAGAATAACTAACTATACTTCTAACAAATTGTGATAATGCTTTTGATATTTTATCGGAAGTAACTTCTGTTGAGCCAAATGCATTTTGAAATAACTTGGGATAATAGGATTGCTCCTGTACTTTACTTACAACTTCTTGCAAAGTCATTCCCATTTCTACGGGGTCTTGAAACGGCATTAAAACCTGTTCTTCGAGAGTTGCTGCTCTTTCGTCCCAGAAAAACCGTCCACGTTGGTAAAAGCGAGCATTTATTAAAGTCATTGAGTGGCGCTCTGTTGTTTCACCCTCAAATCCTAAACTTAAAGTAGCGTCATCTGAAAAGCCTTTGTCTTGTTTGTGACAAGAAGCACAAGCAATAGTTTCATTCGCACTTAATTTTTTGTCATAAAACAGCACCCTTCCTAGTGTTGCCCCATTATTTGTAATTGGATTGGCTGTAGGACTATTATCAGTACCGTTTATAGAAGTGGGCAAAGGGCCTCCCGCATTAGTTGTAAAGTGATTGGGTAAGTTCAGACTTGCATAGTCAAAAGGAGTTTCAGGTAAGTTCAAAACACTTTCACCTATAGGTTCATAGGCATCATCTTTATTACAAGATGTTACTAAAAAGGCTATTAAACCAACAATTGCTAAATTTTTCATATTTGTATTTTAATTTATATACTTATTTTATTTTTTTTTAAATTACTTGGCAATTACCTTCTGCCTCCTTGTCCTCCGCCTTGTCTTGGTGGTGGTCTATTTCCATCTGGTTTTTTGCTTAATTCGTCCTTGGTTAAGTAACCATCTTTGTTAGCGTCCATTCTTTCAAAATCTTTTTTAAGTGGTCCTTCAACTTCATCTAAAGAGAGTTTCCTGTCTTTATTTCCATCGAAGAGAGAAAATAATTCTTCTAAATTTGGCTTTTCATGATTCATAATGGTATCTTCTTCGTCAGCGGCTTTGCACGAAAATAGAGTTACTAAAGCGATTAATGATAAGCTTATATTTTTCATTTTTTTTATTTATTAATTAATTGTCTTCAGGTCTTTGTCTTTTTTTAAACATAAAAACCTGATTTATTTCGTGGGCTAGTTTATTAAAATTAGGCATTTGCTCTTTACTACATAAGGCTTTAATGTCTAAAAAATGATTAAAATGGGCTTTTTCAATTTCCACTTTATGTAAAGCGATTAATTGCATAATGCTATCATTTTTTTTAATAGAAGCGGGTTCAGTTAGCATTTTATAAAGCTCTTTTTTATCCATTTCTATTTTATGGTCTAGCTTATTTATTTTGTTCGAATGATTTTTTATAAGTTCATTATATGCTTTAATTTGGCTTTTGTTAAAATGCAAATTATGTATTACTATTTCTTTTGGTGCTTTAAATTTGGGACGCATAGGTGCTTTAGAGATAAAAAATACTAATGTGCTAATATTTATTATAATCAATGCAATTACCGCTATGCTTAAAATTTTAATTTTTGACATTTTAATACAATTGATTATTTGTTGTTATTAAATCGCTTATTTCGGTTTTGTTTTCGTTTGCGTATTGTGTCGATTTATATAAGCTAACATTAAGGTAAACCAAAAACACAATTGAAGCGGCTACACTCCATTTTAAATAGTTTGTTTCTTTTTTCTCTTTTGCAATACGCAATTGTATATTTTCTAGCACAGCTGGTCTAGGCTCTACTTGTACTATGTTTTGTGTACTGTTTAATACGTTATTTATAAATTCTTCTTTTTTCATAACTTAAGGTAACTAATTAGTTAGACGTATTCTGTTATTTTTTCTTGCGGTAGCTTTGGTATTTATGCTCTAATTTGTTTTTTAATTCTTTTCTGGCTCTAAAAAGTAAAGACTCTACTGATGAAATCGAATTCTCCATTATTTCTGAAATTTCGGGATTGCTAAGTCCATCAATTTTAGATAGTATAAATGCTGTTTTCTGATTTTCTGGTAGGGTATTTATGGTTTCAAAGAGCATTTTTGCTTCTTCTTTATTTTCTAAAAGTATTCCTGGGTGTTCAAAGTTTGAAGAATTGTTGTATTCATACTCATTAGTCGATTTTTTTCCAAAAACAAAAAAGCGTTTTTTGCTATTTTTCTTTTTTATAAAATCCAAGCTTTGGTTTATTGTTATGCGATACAACCACGTTTTTATATGCGACTCTCCTTTAAAGTCGCCTAATGCTGTATAAGCTTTTACAAAAACATCTTGCGTTACTTCTTCGGCATCTTCACTATTTTGCAAATAGTTTAGTGCCACATTGTAAACCAATTTACAATGATTTTTATACAGTAAATTAAAGTTGTTTTGTTGCGGATGCATTGATTTAAATACAGGGTTTATTTCTTAGACGATAAAAATATGTTTTTCATTCGTTTTTTTTAAAATAAAAAAGGCTTCACCATAAAGTAAAGCCTAAATTAATATAAAAGGTATTATGGATTTAGCCTTTTGTTCTTTTTTTAATAGTACTATTTAAATCATTAGAGTTTGCTACACCTTTATTTTTTGCAAATTCATATAAATCATTCGATATTTCAATAGCTTCTGTCATATAAATATCTTTCTGTAAATCTTCATGCCAACGCACGCGTTTTTCTTTTAAAATAGTATCTTTTTCAAAAAGAGCTTTTTCATAAGGTAGCGAAGTAAAAGTGTAACCGTTATTGTATTTGTCTAGTTTTTTAAAGCGTTTTAATTCTTTTTCAGACTTCTCAATTTCGTTATTAAAACCAACTAAGCTAAGTTGATATAATTTATCGTCTTTTCTATCGAAAATCCATTTGGCATTTTCATCAATTAGTTTAAAGTCTTCACTATTTGCAATTCGGTCGTTACTTTTTTTAATTACAGTATTAAAATCTGTAAATATTGTTTTATAGTTTGCCGGTGCAATTTTATCCCATGGCAATGACGCTTTTTCATCACGTTCACCCATGTCTAAATAGGTGTAACGATCTGGCATTATTACGTCGCTCATAACTCCTTTTAGTTGAGTAGAACCACCGTTTATTCTATAAAATTTTTGAGTTGTAGTTTTTAAAGCACCCAAGTCTCCATAATTTGAGTTTCTTAAAAATTGGTCTAAACTAATTACATTTTGAACCGTTCCTTTACCATAAGTATGTTTACTTCCAATTACAATTCCTCTTTTATAGTCTTGTATGGCAGCTGCAAAAATCTCAGACGCCGAAGCCGAAAAATTATTTACCATAACAACCAACGGCCCTGTCCATTGAACTCTATTGTCTCTATCTTCTAAAACATCTGCTTTTTGATTTTTAGACTTTACCTGCACAATTGGGCCTTGTTCAATAAACAAACCGGTCATTTTTACAACAGCTTCTAAAGAACCTCCACCGTTATCGCGTAAGTCCATTACTATACCATCAATGTTTTGTTCTTTTAACCGTTCAATTTCTAGAGCAACATCTTTGTATGCGTCTCGGTTGTTTTTATCGTCGAAAGAAATATAAAACTTAGGTAAATAAATGATTCCGAATTTTTTACCATCTTTTTCTACAATACTAGATTTTGCAAAGGTTTCTTCGGTTTCTACTTCATCTCTAATGATAGATATAATTTGTATTGTTCCATCTACTTTTTTAACGGTTAGTCGAACTTCAGTACCTTTAGGGCCTTTTATTTTTTTAACCACATCGTCTAAACGCATGCTGGTTATATCAATCGCCTCTTCTTTGCCTTGAGCTACTTTTAAAATTAAATCGCCAGCTTCTAATTCTCTTCCGCGCCATGCAGGTCCACCAGAAATTAGTTCAGATATTTCAACACCTTCACTCTTTTTTTGTAAACGTGCTCCAATACCTTCAAAACTACCGCTCATACTCATGTCAAACTTGTCTTTGTTTTCTGGAGAAAAGTAAAAAGTATGAGGATCAAATTGTTCTACAATAGCATTTACGTACATAGAAAACCAATCGTTTCGGTCTAATTCAGATGAAATAAATTCGAAATACTCATCTAAAGATTCTTTGGTTTTTTCTCTAGCATCTTCTTCAAGAACAGATATTGATTTTTTTTCTGCTAATGAGTCTTTCTCTTGAATTTTTAATTTTTCGCTTACTGTAGAAAGTACTGATAGTTTAAGTTGTTTTCTCCAACGTTCTTTTAATTCAGATTTATTTTTTGTAAAACCAATATTGTCATAATCGGCATTAAATGTTTCATTTTCTGTAAAATCGAATGGTTTTTTCAGAATGTCAGCATAAACCTCTTGAGATTCTTTCATTCTAAGTTTTAATCGGTCTTGAGTTAATTCAAAAAAGATTAAATCCTTATTTGTAATATAATCATCAATTTTTTGCTTGTGCTCCTCGAAGTCTGCAATGTCTTTTTGTGTAAAAAAACGTTTTGTAGGGTCAATAGCATCAATATATTTATCAAACACTTTTTCGGAGAAAGAGTCATTTATATCGACAGGACTAAAATGCCCAATTTTTAATATATGAGCGAGAAGCTCCATAATTAATTTGTCTTTTTCTGGATCTTCTTTTTTAATATTAGGAATAAAACTCCACAAAGCAATTGAAGCTATTGCCGCTAAAACAAGTATTTTATAATTCTTTTTCATAAATTTCATAATTCTTCGCATCGAAAAAATTTTTCATCTAAATTACATAAAAAATCGTGCCGTAAGTTTGCAAATTACTATAAAGTTTTGTTAAAGCCAACTAATTACTGCATTTGCAATATTTTTTTATTCAAAAAGCATTATTTTAGCAAAAAATTGATTGATAAATGGGAAGGCCACTAATTTTAGTAACAAACGACGATAGTATTGTAGCACCGGGTATAAGAGCGTTAATAGACGTAATGAAAACCATTGGAGAAGTGGTAGTTGTGGCACCAAACAAGCCGCAAAGCGCCATGGGACACGCTATTACTATTAACGACACTTTGCATTTAGATAAAGTAAGCCTAGATAAGGATTTAGATTTAGAATACAGTTGTTCTGGTACACCAGTTGATTGTGTAAAAATGGCAGTTCACGAAATATTAAAACGCAAACCAGACCTTTGTGTTTCTGGTATAAACCACGGATCTAATTCGTCTATAAATGTAATTTATTCGGGTACTATGAGTGCGGCAATGGAAGCAGGTATAGAAGGAATTCCTGCTATTGGTTTCTCGCTTTTAGATTATAAATGGGACGCTAATTTTGAACCTGCTAAGCCTTTTATTAAGAAAATAACAGAAAAAGTATTGTCTGATGGCTTGCCAAAAGATGTTATTTTAAATGTAAACATTCCTAATTTAGAAGCTGAACAAATTAAAGGAATTAAAATTGCTAGACAAGCGAAAGCCCAATGGATAGAAGAGTTTGATAAGAGAACAAATCCTATGGGTAAAGATTATTATTGGTTGTCTGGTGAATTTGTAAATCAAGACGAAGGCGAAGATACAGATGAATGGGCGCTTGCAAACGGATATATTTCTGTTGTGCCTGTGCAGTTTGATTTAACAGCACATAGGGCTATTTCAACTTTAAAAAAATGGAATTTATAATGAAAAATAACTTTTCCCAACTAGCATTTGGTTTTCTTTTTGGAATATTAATAACTGTTTTAGGTGCTTTTTTATTCACTTTGTATTTAGATAAAGGCAGCTTTATAGCAACCGTTAAATACATGTATTATCACAATTCGTTGGGTAAATTAATTACACTTGGTGCTTTGTTTAATGTAGCTTTGGTCTATTTTTTATTTAAAAAAGACAAAGATCAAATCGCTAAAGGAGTAATTGTTTCATTAATAGCTATAACTCTTTCAACTCTTTTTATATAAATGAAATATTATATTATTGCAGGAGAAGCATCGGGAGATTTACATGGCTCTAATTTAATGAAGGAGCTTTTAAAAGAAGACCCTCAAGCTGAATTTAGGTTTTGGGGTGGCGATTTAATGCAAAATGTTGGCGGTACTTTGGTAAAGCATTATAAAGCGCTTGCTTTTATGGGCTTTGTTGAGGTTTTATTTAATTTAAAAACCATTTTATCTAATATTTCTTTCTGTAAAAAAGACATAGAAAACTATAAACCAGATGCCATAATTTTTATTGATTATCCGGGTTTTAACTTGCGAATTGCAGCTTGGGCTAAACAAAAAAATATTCAGACACATTATTATATTTCGCCTCAAATTTGGGCTTGGAAAGAAAACCGTATAAAAGCAATAAAGCGAGATGTTGATCAAATGTATGTAATACTTCCTTTTGAAAAATCGTATTACGAAGACAAACATCAATTTAATGTTCATTATGTGGGACATCCACTTTTAGATGCTATTTCACAAAGAAAAGAAATTAATGAAACAGATTTTAGAGCAGAGTTTCAACTTTCTGACAAACCTATTATTGCTTTATTACCAGGTAGCAGAAAGCAAGAGATTACAAAAATGTTAAAAAACATGTTGGCAATAGCTAATGATTTTCCTGATTTTCAGTTTGTAATAGCTGGAGCTCCAGGGCAAGATTTTGAGGTGTATGCTCCGTTTTTAAAGGCAAAAAAAGTAACCTATGTTCCAAATAGAACCTATGATTTGTTAAGTGTTTCAAATGCGGCATTGGTAACGTCTGGAACGGCCACTTTAGAAACAGCACTTTTTAATGTACCCGAAGTGGTGTGTTATAAAGGAAATCGAATTTCTTATGAAATAGGTAAACGAATTATAAACTTAAAATTTATTTCTTTAGTAAATTTAATTATGGATAAAGAGGTAGTAAAAGAACTTATTCAGCATAATTTTACCCAAAAAACATTAAAAGCAGAGTTACATAAAATAACAAATACAAGTGCTCGAAACAATATGTTAGCAGAGTACAAAAAATTAAAAGAATTATTAGGTAGTGGCGGTGCAAGTAAACGTACAGCGCAACTTATTTACACTAAAACGAAAGAATTTAAAAATGTTAAATAAATATATTAAGTTAGCTTTGTTAGCTTTATTGTTTGCTAGTTGTTCTTCAACAAAACCAAGTATTATTACCACAAAAAAAGTGGCTCAAAATAAAGGTGTTTATACAAAATTAGACATTAAAAAATTAATTAAAGAGCAAGAAGAACGTGTAGAAAAAGTGGTTTTTGAAACTTCTTTTGAAGAAGAAGTTGAAGAAGCGGGCTTCGTAATGAGCGATGATTATGATGCTTTAGCTGTTGACGAATCTACTTTAGACGATACAGATGAATCATCAGAAGATAATTCTATGGCTCAAGATATAGTTGCTGTTGCCTTAGATTATAGAGGTACTCCATATAGATATGGTGGTATGACAAGAAAAGGAATAGATTGTTCTGCTTTAATGTATAACTCATTTGGAGCATTCGATTTTAACTTACCAAGAACCTCTTTCGAACAATCAAAGGAAGGTAGAAAAGTAAAAAGAAAAAACGCAAAGGCAGGTGATTTAATATTTTTTAGAACTGGTAGAAGAAAGGTTATTAATCACGTTGGATTAGTTGTTGAAAACACTGAGGGTGAAATTAAATTTGTTCACGCTTCTTCTAGTAATGGAGTTATAATATCGTCTTTAAACGAGAGTTATTACGCACGAGCTTTTGTGCAAATAAATAGGGTTTTACAAAAAGAATAATACTATGAAAAACAAAATGCGAATATCAAATTTTAAGATGATTCGCATTTGTTTGCTTGTAATTTTTGGTATTGTTGCAACTCATTTTTTAAAGCCTGAGTTGTATTTAATTTCTTCAATTGCTTCCTTTTTGTTCTTGGCACTTTTGTTCTTTTATTTTAAAAAGCAAAAACTGCTTTTCTCTTACATTTCTCAGTTGTTTTGGTTTACTTTCGGAAGTTTATTATTACTGCTTCATAACCCCATTTTAAAGCCAAGTCATTATACACATTTGCCGTTAAACAAAGCTGTTGTATGTACTTTAATAATAGAAAAGGAATTAACACCTAATCAAAATTTTAATAGATATTACGGCAGGGTAGAGGCTGTAAATTCAAATGTTACATTGGGTAGGGTTTTAATTTATTTTAAACCTAAAAATAAGTCTTTAAATAAAAATACAAAACTACTGGTAACTACACGTTTTTTAGATATTGAACCCGCTTGGAATCCGTTTGGTTTCGATTATAAAAAGTACCTTTTACAGCAAAAAATTTCAAAAAAAATCTATTTAGACTCCCTAAACATAGTATCAATAAAGCCGTCTCGTTCTTTTGCAACTAAAGTTTTTTTAAGTGTAGAAGAAGCAAAAAAACAGTTAGCTTCTGTTGGTTTAAGTTCTAATACAAAAGGACTTTTGTTATCGTTGTTATTTGGTGATAGGCAAGAACTTTCTCCCGAACTAAAAAATCAGTTTACACAAGCAGGAGTAATTCATGTTTTAGCATTGTCGGGTTTGCACATAGGTGTTTTATATGTCTTGCTTTTGTTTTTAACGGCACCGTTAAAGCAAATTAAGAAGGGTTATTATGCGCAATTAATACTTATTATTGTTGTGCTTTGGTTTTATGCATTTATAGTAGGTTTTCCGTCTTCTATTGTTCGTGGAGTTACTATGTTTAGTGTGGTGGCTTTTTGTAAGCTTATAAATCGTGAGTCGAATACTTATAATAACTTGGCTATTTCGGCTTTTTTATTGTTGCTTTACAATCCTTATTTTATTTTTGACGTTGGTTTTCAATTGAGTTTTGTTGCCGTTTTAGGAATTGTATTGGGTTATCCGTTGTATAAAAATTGGTTGCAAAAAAAACCTTTAGTGATAAGGTATTTTGGCGGTCTGTTTTTTGTTTCGCTTTCTGCCCAATTAGCGGTTTTACCTTTGCTTTTATATTATTTTCATCAGTTGCCTTTATTTTTTTTAATAGCTAATTTGTTAATTGTTCCAATAGTTTTGGTATTATTTGTTTTTGGAATTGCTTTGTTTATTTCATTTTATATTTTGCCTTTTATAATTCCTTTTTTGGTACATATTGTAAATGCAATAACTCTGTATTTAGATACTGTAACTCAGTTTATTTCTAATTTGCCTTTTGCCAGTTTGCAGCATATTTCCTTTAATGCCTTTTTGGCAATAACTTTAGCATTGTTAATCGCTTTTTTTGTTAATCTTTTATACAAGCAAAGCAGGTTTAATTTTAAGTTGTTTTTAGCCTCTTTAGTTTTATTTCAAATTATAGTATTTGCATCAAATTATTATGGTTTTAGTAAAAACGAATTGGTTTTTTATAACGCTAAATCAGTTCTATTTTCAATCAAATCAGGAAATTCCTTTACGGTTTTTACCGATGATAAAACAAGTTTTAAAAATAATATTGACGATTATAAAAGAGGTTCGTTTATTTCTAGCGTCAATTTTTATAACGTTCCGCCACATCTTCAATTTGAAAAAAATAGAGTAGTGGTTATTGACAGTTCGGGTTATTATTCTAAAGAATTTACTAATTCCATAGTTTATATTCACGGTTCGCCTAAAATTAATTTTAATAGAATGTTGATGGAATTAAAACCCAAACAAATTGTTTTCAGTTCTTATAATTATTACTATTTACAACAAAAATGGGAGCAAAGTTGTTTGCAAAAAAATATCCCTTTTTGGAGTATTTCCAAAAAGGGATATTGTATTATTAATTTAAAAAATTAGTTTTTAGTTTCTAAAATTCCATTAGCAACTGAAAGCCATTTTTCTGGTCCTCCAGCTACGTATCCTGTTTTTCCTAAAGCCTTTAAATTAACTTTTCCATCTTCTTTTTTCTCTGGACTCACAAACCATACGGTTGGATAGCCTTTCACATTAAATGTTTGCGATAAAGAATAGTTTTGCTGTTGTAGTTCTGGTGTTAATTTGGTTTTTCTTGGAAAATCCAATTCAACCAAAATCACATTTTCTTTAGCCCATTTTTCAAATTCAGGCTTATGGAAAACTTCTTTTTGAAGTCGAATACACCAACCACACCAGTCCGAACCTGTAAAAAATAAAAATATTGGTTTGTTCTGTTCTGCCGAAATTGCAACAGCTTTATTCATATCTGTATGCCAAGTTAAATTTTCTTGGGCAGTAGTTGTAAATGCAGTTAAAGCAATAAAGGCTATAAATAAAATCTTTTTCATTGTTTTTGTTTTTACAAATTTAGGCAAATGTTATGCCAATATGTGTTTGCTATTTTACACCGTGCATTAGTTTTTTAATAACGGGTGTCATAATAATTGAAAATACTGCGATAACTATAGAAACAATAGTTAACATCCAAAAGAAATAACTTAATCCGTGTTCATTTGCAATTTTATCAATTTTTTCACCAAACATACCTGCACCTTTCATTCCAATTGCTACGGCTAAATACCATACACCAAACATAAATGCAATCATTCTTGCGGGTACTAGTTTACTTACATAAGATAATCCAACCGGAGATATACATAATTCTCCCATTGTATGAAATAAATAAACAAGTATCAACCAAATCATACTCACAGATGCTGTTTTAGCTCCAGGTTCAATTCCACTTGCTCCAATTGCAACACATGCCATACCTAGTGCAAGAAGTCCCATTCCAATTCCGTATTTTAAATTAGCGCTTGGGTTGAATTTACTTTCCCACCACTTAGAAAATAATGGAGCCAATGAAATTATAAATAAAGAGTTTAATGTTGAAAACCATGTTGCTGGCACTTCTGTTATTGCTTCTGTAACTTTATCAATTTTTAGGAATTCTAAAGTTCCGTCAGAAAGTGATAAATAACCTGCAGTATAAAAATCTTTTGCTAACATCCATAAAGCTAAAGTCCATATTATAACAAAACTAGATGCTAAAATAATATTTGCAATTGCATATTTTTCAAAAGTTTGCTTAAATAATAAGATCAAAACCCATGTTATTATTGCTAATGGTACAACAGTTATTGCAGAATTAATAATTAAAAAGAAAGTACTCCAATTTCCTGTTAATACTCTGTCTGTATAGTCACTTGCAAAAATGGTTAGTGAGTTTGGTGACTGCTCAAAAATGGCCCAGAAAAATATAGTTAAAAACGCAAAAAAGGTTACTGCAATTAATTTCTCTCTTGTTATTTGAGAGTATTTCATTAGCCTTACTACTAATAATATAATAAATAAAACCAGTGCAGTTATAATAGCAATTGCATTTCCATTTTCTCCTAAAAAGCCAAATATGTTTACTGTACCACCAGAAATTTTCGATGCTGGGTCATTTATTATCCAAAGCAGTCCTAGTGTTGAACAAACTGCTATTATTCCTAATTCTAATTTTGTAAAAGGATTTCTTGTATCTGTATCTTCTGCTTCAATTTTTGCTTTACTTTCTGCTGTAGGTTTTAAACCTATATCTCCAAATATGTTTTGAGAAAGCCAGAATTGTAACATACCAAAAAACATAAATATTCCAGCTACTCCAAATCCATAACTCCAACCTACTTTTTCACCTAAATATCCACAAAGTAAGATTCCAAAAAATGCACCAGCATTAACTCCCATATAAAATAAAGTATATGCTCCGTCTTTTTTCTCGGGTCTATCTTTGTACATTTCAGATATTATAGAAGTCATATTTGGTTTAAAAAACCCATTTCCAAAAACCAATAATACTAAACCTAAATATATAGAAAATTCAGTTTCAATTGCCATGGCTCCGTGTCCTAGTGTCATTAAAACGGCACCTACAACAACAGCCCATCTAAAGCCTATAACTTTATCTGCAAAATAACCACCTAACATTGTAGATAAGTATACTAACCCAACATATGAACCAAAAAGTGCTGATGCATTTTCTCGAGTCCATTCCCATCCACCATCAGTAAATGAAGAAGTTAAAAATAAAATTAATAAGGCTCGCATTCCGTAAAAAGAAAAGCGCTCCCACATTTCTGTAAAAAACAATACAAAAAGTCCGCTAGGGTGACCTAAAACAGTACTTTTAAAAAATTGATCTGTTGAATTTTGATTCATAATATTTAATTCTAAATTAGTTGTTATTTAATTCTTTATCTACTCCGTGCATTAATTTTTTAATAAGTGGGGAAATAATTAAAAGTAAAGCTCCGAAACCTAAACCAGTATAAAACAAGTACTCAAAAAGTTTTAAATAACTTTGTTTTGCGATATTTAAATCTGGCGCTAAACCGTTAGATGTATCTACTGAAGCAATATTTGCTAGTACAGATGCTATAAACTCTGAACTTGCAGTAGCTAAAAACCACACTCCCATCATAAAACCTACTATTTTTGCTGGTGATAATTTAGTAACAGCAGATAAACCTACTGGAGATAAACTTAGTTCTCCACATGTATGAAGAAAATATGCTAATATTAACCAAACTGCTGCAACTTTTCCAGCACCAGAAACATTTATTCCCATAACTAAAGCACCAAAGCCTAAACCAACTAAAGCCAATGCTAAAGAAAACTTAACAGCTGTATTTGGGTTGTATTTGCCAAGTTTTACCCATAGCCAAGCAAATACGGGTGCAAGTAAAATTATAAATAAAGCGTTAAAACTTAAAAACTGTCCTGCGGATAATTCAAAACCAAAAATATGTCTATCTAAAATTCTGTCTGCGAATAGATTCATAGAAGTATATGCTTGCTCAAATAAAGCCCAAAACACAATTGTAAATACGATTAAAATTGTTAATGCAATTAACTGTTCTCTTGCTTTTCCATCTAACTGAGTTATTGCATAGTAAACAATATAAACAAATGATATAGCACCTGCAACTTGTAAAGCCATAGAAACAGCATCGTGGTTTTGTACCATTTGCCAAAATAAAACAGTAGATAAAATACTTAAAATATAAATCAGCCATTCGTTTTTAAGACCAAGTGTTTTCTTTTCTAAAAAAGCAAAATTATTAGACTCTCCTTTTCCCATAAGTAGTTTTTTACCACTTATAAAAGTTACTAAACCTAAAAACATTCCAATTCCGGCTGCTCCAAATCCATAGCTCCAGCCGTAAGCTTCGCCTAACCAAACACATAATATTGTAGCTAAGAAAGAGCCTAAGTTTATTCCCATATAGAATAATGTAAAACCAGAATCTCTTCTTTTGTCTCCAGCATCATATAGTTCGCCTACAAGGGATGAAATATTTGCTTTCAGGAATCCAACTCCTAAAATTATTAAAGCTAACGAGAAGTAAAATATTTGTAATGCTAAATTATCTCTTGTGATTTCTCCAGTTATAGACTGTGTTGCTGCGTTACCCTCATAAGCCATTCCTAAATGACCTAGAACTAACATAATTCCACCAAAAACAATTGCTTTTCTAAAGCCTAAATATTTATCGGCAATAAATCCACCAATAACTGGTACTGCATAAACTAAAGCAGCATAGCTACCAATTAATAAATTTCCAGAGTCATCAGAAAACAAATGATACTTTGTTAGATAAAAAATC
>CBFIIG010000013.1:0-21624 GCA_965662615.1 Flavobacterium sp. | reverse complement strand
TTGGAAGGTTTACATTTTATTTAGAAACGTTTTCTATAAATTGATCAAAAAGGTAGGTACTATCATTTGGACCCGGACTTGCTTCTGGGTGATATTGTACCGAGAAAACATTTTTATTTTTCATTCGCATTCCTGCCACGGTATCATCATTTAAATGTACATGCGGTAATTCGAAATCGTTATTTTTTTCTAAATCTTCTCTTTTAATAGCAAAACCATGATTTTGAGAAGTAATTTCACCTTTACCTGTCAATAAATTTTTAACAGGGTGATTTATTCCTCTATGCCCATTAAACATTTTATAGGTACCAATTCCATTTGCCAAGCCAATTATTTGGTGCCCTAAACAAATACCAAACAATGGTTTGTTAGAAGCAATTATCTCTTTAGCTACAGCTTGCACTTCTAACAAAGGTTCTGGATCACCAGGACCATTACTTAAAAAATAACCATTTGGCTCAAACGCTTTTAAATCGGCAAAAGAAGTGTTGTATGGAAATACTTTTACGTAGCAATCTCTAGCTGCAAGATTTCGTAATATATTTGTTTTAATTCCTAAATCTAAAGCTGAGATTTTATATTTAGCATTTTCATTTCCGTAAAAATAAGGTTCCTTTGTAGAAACAACAGAAGCTAGTTCTAACCCTTTCATTTCTGGAGCTTGATTTAACTTAGCTTTTAAATCTTCAACAGAAGTGCCGTCAGTTGAAATAACGGCATTCATTGCTCCGTTATCTCTAATATAACTAACTAAGGCACGTGTATCAACATCTGAAATTACAACTAAATTTTGTTTTGTAAAATAATCTAATAAACTTTCTTCAGCATCAGGACGGGAATGGGTAAAACTAAAATTTTTACAAACCAATCCCGAAATTTTAATAGAATTGGACTCTGTATCTTTTTCACTAACGCCATAGTTACCAATATGTGCATTGGTAGTAACCATTAATTGTCCAAAATAAGAAGGATCTGTAAAAATTTCTTGATAACCTGTTGTACCTGTATTAAAGGCCACTTCACCGAAAACGGTACCCGAAATACCTATTGATTTTCCGTGAAAAATGGTGCCATCTTTTAATAAAATGATAGCTTTAGAACGATTTGTATATTTCATAGGTGTGTTGTTGTGTTGCAAAATTAAGGTATTTTTTTTTAAAATAAAACAGCTTAAAGTCTTAATCTAAAAAAACAGCAACTACATTCCAAAATTATTAGGCAACATATCGCCTACTTTTTTTTGTGACATTAAACCCGTAAAGAAAATATATTCATAATGTGTAAATACACCATACTTATCTATAAAAAAAGAAGGGGTTCTAAATTGTACTCCCGATTGGTTTTTATTAGAATCTAAAAGACTAAATTTTGAAAAAAAAGTATTTTCTATTTTAGACTGGTTTTTAACGGTAACATATTTAAAACTTAAACTGTCTTTAACTTTAAAATGTAAGCTTGGATCGATCATAAAATTACCTTCAAACAAACGAAAATGATCTTTACCCCAAGTATTAATAGCGATGTTTCTAAAAAACTGTGTAACCGAACCTTCAAAAACCTTATTACGACGTTTGATAATTTTAGGAGAATTGTCTGTTTCCTCAAAACGAGAAGTACCACCATACATCATTTGCTTTATTGCGTAAAAATCTAAAGTAAATCGGGTAAATTTAATTTCAAAACGAATTAAGCTATAAAAAATTTTATAACCCAAAAAAGGATTTAAAACCTCAATAGGTTTGTCAGAATAAGCATAAAGTGTATTATTAGAACGGTCGTAATTAAAATAAACTTCATCTAAATTTAAAATAGTACATTTTTTACCTGCTTTAGTTGTGCCTAAAAAATTAGCAATAAAAACAGATAACATTTGCTTTCTACTAAATGGGTTTTTAGTTAGCACTATCTCATTTAAAGATGTAATTTCTTCTTGCAAAACAAACTTATAATTTGTATTCAATTGAGGAGATTTTAAATAATAAGTAGTAAATCCAACATAACTAATAATTAAATCAGATGCGGTAGGATTTGAATAGTCAAGCTCGAAATACCCAGACTTATTAGTCGTAGTTCCTAAAGTAGATCCATCAATATAAACCGTAGCACCAGATAAAGGCTCATTATTAACGTCAACAACCCTACCTTTAATAGATTGGGAAAAAGCAAAATTAAACGATAAAAACAAGAAAAAATAAATGACACGCATAATATAATTTTAAACTAAAATACAAAAAAAAGACAAACTTTCGTTTGTCTTTTTTAATATAAATTGTGAAGAAATTATTCTGCAGATTCTGTATTTTCAGAAGCTTCAGTTGCTGGAGCTTCAGTTGCCGTAGCTTCTGTAGTTTCAACTTTTTTAGCTTTACCTCTACGAGTAGTTTTCTTAACTTCTTTTTTACCACCGTTGTATATTTCGTTGAAATCTACTAATTCGATCATTGCCATATCAGCATTATCTCCTAAACGATTTCCTAACTTAATAATACGTGTATAACCTCCTGGACGATCTGCAACTTTTTGAGCAACTTCTCTGAACAATTCTGTTACAGCGTACTTATCTCTTAATTTAGCAAATACAATACGACGATTATGTGTAGTATCTTCTTTTGATTTTGTAATTAAAGGCTCAACAAATTGCTTTAATGCTTTTGCTTTTGCCACAGTAGTATTTATACGTTTGTGCTCAATTAATGAACAAGACATATTAGCTAACATAGCTTTTCTATGCGCCGTTTTTCTACTTAAGTGATTGAATTTTTTTCCGTGTCTCATGGCTATCTTAAATGTAAGCCCTGCAAATTAATGCAGGGATTAGATTATTCTTTATCTAGTTTGTATTTACCTAAATCCATTCCGAAAGTAAGACCTTTAATTGCAACTAGTTCATCTAGCTCTGTTAAAGATTTTTTACCGAAGTTACGGAACTTCATTAAATCGTTTTTATTAAATGAAACTAAGTCACCTAACGTGTCTACTTCTGCAGCTTTTAAACAGTTTAAAGCTCTAACTGAAAGATCCATATCTACAAGCTTAGTTTTTAACAACTGACGCATGTGTAATGATTCTTCATCGTAAGATTCTGTTTGAGCAATTTCATCCGCTTCTAATGTAATGCGCTCATCTGAGAACAACATAAAGTGGTGAATTAATGTTTTAGCAGCTTCTGTAAGAGCATCTTTTGGATTTATAGATCCATCAGTTTGGATTTCGAAAACTAATTTTTCGTAATCTGTTTTTTGCTCAACACGAAAGTTTTCTATAGCATACTTAACGTTTTTTACAGGTGTATAAATAGAATCTGTAAAGATAGTACCAATAGGTGCGTTAGGTTTTTTGTTTTCTTCCGCAGGAACGTAACCTCTACCTTTTTCGATAGAAAGTTCCATATTTACGGTTGTTTTGCTGTCTAAGTTACAGATAACTAAATCTGGATTTAAAACTTGAAAACCAGAGATGAATTTTTGAAAATCACCTGCAGTTATTTGTTCTTTCCCAGATAAATTTAAAGATACTGACTCATTGTCTGCGTCTTCAATTTGTTGTTTGAAACGAACTTGTTTTAAATTAAGAATAATTTCTGTAACATCTTCTACAACACCAGAAATAGTAGAGAACTCATGTTCTACACCTTCTATTTTTACTGATGTTATAGCGTATCCTTCTAATGAAGAAAGCAAAACTCTTCTAAGTGCATTACCAACAGTTAATCCATAACCTGGTTCTAAAGGACGAAATTCGAATTTCCCTTCAAAATCGGTTGAATCAATCATGATAACTTTATCGGGCTTTTGAAAATTAAATAATGCCATATCGACTAAAGTCTATTATTTGTTATACAACTCTACAATTAGTTGCTCTTTTATGTTTTCTGGAATCTGTAATCTTTGAGGAACAGCAACAAAAGTTCCTTCTAATTTTTCATTGTTCCAAGTAATCCACTCATAAACATGAGATGAAGCAGCTAAAGAACGTTCTATAGCTTCAACAGATCTAGATTTTTCACGTACAGCTACTACATCACCTGGTTTTAGGTGGTAAGAAGGTACGTTTACAATTTCTCCGTTTACTGTTAAGTGACGGTGAGAAACTATTTGACGAGCTGCTCTACGAGAAGGTGCAATACCCATACGGAAAACTACATTGTCTAAACGAGACTCACATAATTGTAATAATATTT
This sequence comes from Flavobacterium sp., assembly GCA_965662615.1. GTDB lineage: Bacteria > Bacteroidota > Bacteroidia > Flavobacteriales > Flavobacteriaceae > Flavobacterium. Next base: position 17,444 of record CBFIIG010000013.1, on the reverse strand, counting down.
CACCTGTTACCCCAGAGGCAGCAGATGCTTTTTTGAAAAGGTTACGGAATTGCTTTTCTAAAATTCCATAAGAATATTTAGCTTTTTGCTTTTCCATCAGTTGTACTGCGTACTCTGATTTTTTACCTCTTCTTTTTGTCAAACCATGTTGACCTGGTGGATAGTTTCTTTTTTCAAAGGCTTTATCATCACCGAAAATTGCTTCACCGAATTTACGGGCAATTTTAGTTTTTGGACCAGTATATCTTGCCATTTCTAAAAATTAATGAGTAGTGATTATGAATTCAGGTCGTTATCCTTCGATAATCGTTACCTACTCGGTTATACTTATTTGTAAATTATTAAACTCTTCTTCTCTTAGGAGGACGACATCCGTTGTGTGGCATTGGAGTTACATCGATAATCTCTGTAACTTCTATACCTCCGTTATGTAATGAACGGATTGCAGATTCTCTACCATTCCCAGGTCCTTTAACGTAAACTTTTACTTTCTTAAGACCTGCTTCAAGTGCTACTTTAGAACAATCTTCTGCTGCTAACTGAGCTGCATACGGAGTATTCTTTTTAGAACCTCTGAAACCCATTTTACCTGCAGATGACCAAGAAATAACTTCACCTTTTTTGTTTGTCAACGAAATGATGATGTTATTAAAAGTAGCATTAATATGAGCTTCTCCTGTCGATTCAACGATAACTTTACGTTTTTTTGTAGTTGCCTTAGCCATATTATTACTTATTATTTAGTTGCTTTCTTTTTGTTTGCAACAGTTTTTCTCTTACCTTTTCTAGTTCTAGAGTTATTCTTAGTTCTTTGACCTCTTAACGGAAGTCCAGCTCTGTGACGAATACCTCTTTGACATCCAATATCCATTAAACGTTTGATGTTTAATTGAATTTCTGAACGCAATTCTCCTTCAATTTTGAAGAATGAAACAGCTTCACGAATTCCGCTTATTTCATCATCATTCCAATCTTGAACTGATTTGTTTTCGTCAACATTTGCTTTTGCTAAAATATCTTTAGCTCTACTTCTACCAATTCCGTAGATGTAGGTAAGTGAAATCACTCCTCTTTTCTGTTTTGGGATATCTACCCCTGCTATTCTTGCCATAATTATCCTTGTCTTTGTTTAAATCTAGGATTCTTTTTGTTAATCACGTATAATCTTCCTTTTCTACGTACTATAATGCACTCGGCACTTCTTTTTTTAACTGATGCTCTTACTTTCATTTTTCTAGCTTTAGTATCTGTATGTAATTCTTGCTTTAGACAAATCGTAAGGACTCATTTCCAGTTTCACTTTATCACCAGGTAATAATTTGATATAATGCATACGCATTTTTCCTGAAATATGAGCAATTACTATGTGCCCGTTTTCTAATTCTACTCGAAACATTGCATTTGACAATGCTTCGATGATGTTTCCATCTTGCTCAATTGCTGATTGTTTTGCCATAAACTACGCTACTGATTTTCTATTTTTTCCTGTTTTCATTAAACCATCGTAATGTTTGTTTAATAAAAATGAATTAATTTGTTGTATCGTGTCAATTGCTACTCCTACCATAATTAACAATGAAGTACCACCATAAAAATATCCCCAAGAACCTTGTACACTCAAAAGACTAACTACTACTGCAGGAAATACTGCAATAAGTGCTAAGAATAATGAACCTGGAAAAGTAATTAAAGACATAATCTTATCTAGGTAATCACCTGTTTCTAAACCTGGTTTAATACCTGGGATAAAACCTCCACTACGCTTTAAATCATCTGCCATTTTATTGGTAGGGATTGTAATTGCGGTGTAAAAGTACGTAAAAATTATGATTAACAAAGCAAAAACAATGTTATATACTAATCCGAAAGGATCTTTAAACATTCCTGCAATAGATTGAGCGGCGTCTGACTTAGATAAACCAGCTATTGCGGCAGGTATGAACATAATTGCTTGAGCAAATATGATAGGCATAACTCCTGATGCATTTAACTTTAATGGAATAAATTGTCTAGAACCCCCCATTACGTCTTGTTCGAAATCACCCGATACCGTACGACGAGCGTACTGAACTGGTATTCTACGAACAGCCATAACTAATAACACACATGCAATGATAACTAAGAACCATATTATAAGTTCTAAAACTATCATCATAACACCACCACTGGATTCTAAAGATGTTCTTGAAGAGACCTCTTGAATAAATGATTGTGGCATACGTGCAATAATACCTACCATTATAAGTAGTGAGATACCATTACCAATTCCTTTATCGGTAATTTTTTCCCCTAACCACATAGCAAATATAGTTCCTGTAACCAATATCAATACAGAAGAAAACAAAAATGAGAACGAACTTGCTCCTAATAAGAAAGCGTCTGCCGGTAATATACTATATAAGTTATAGATATAACCAGGACCCTGTACAAGCGTAATCGCAATTGTTAACCAACGTGTAATTTGATTGATTTTTTTACGCCCACTTTCTCCATCAGATTGTAATTTTTGTAAATAAGGAATTGCTATTCCCATTAACTGAACCACAATAGATGCTGAGATGTAAGGCATAATACCTAATGCAAATACAGAGGCTTGCGAAAACGCACCCCCTGTAAATACATTGATTAACCATCCAATACCACCTTCGGTTTGATCTGTAAGATTTGTTAATTTAGAAGCGTCAATACCTGGAAGCGTTACTTGAGCACCAAAACGGTACACCAATAACAAACCTAAAGTTAAAATAATTCTATTTTTTAACTCTTCGATTTTCCAAACATTGGCAATTGAATCTATAAATTTCTTCATCTTACTAAATTAATTTAATTATACGGTTACAGCTTCTCCTCCAGCTGCTTCAATAGCGGCTTTTGCAGTTGCAGTAAATTTATGTGCTTTAACAGTAAGTTTGGCTTTTAATTCACCTCTACCTAATATTTTCACTAAATCATTTTTTGTTGCTAAACGATTATCTACGATAACTGTTAAATCAACTGAATCGGTTATTACACCGTTTTCTACTAATAATTGAAGGCTATCTAAGTTTATACCTTGATACTCTTTTCTATTAATATTTTTGAAACCAAACTTTGGTACACGTCTCTGAAGTGGCATTTGACCTCCTTCAAAACCAATTTTCTTAGAATAACCTGAACGAGATTTAGCTCCTTTGTGTCCACGTGCTGCGGTACCACCTTTTCCTGAACCTTGTCCTCTACCTAATCTTTTATTTTGGTTGTGCGTTGAACCGTCTGCTGGTTGTAAGTTACTTAAATTCATAACGGATGTTGTTATTTAGTTTCTTCAACAGAAACTAAGTGTTTAACTTTATTTACCATTCCAAGGATCGCAGGACTTGCATCATGCTTAACAACTTGTCCCAACTTACGAAGTCCTAAAGACTCTAAAGTTCGCTTTTGCGTTAGAGGGCAGTTGATTTTACTTTTAACTTGTTTTACTAAAATTTTTGTCATGTCCTTGAATTTAACCTTTAAATACTTTATCTAAAGAAATTCCTCTTTGCTTAGCAACTTGCGAAGCAGATCTCATTTGTAATAAAGCATCAAAAGTTGCTTTAACTACGTTATGAGGGTTAGAAGATCCTTGAGATTTTGATAATACATCGTGTACACCTACTGACTCTAATACGGAACGAACCGCACCTCCAGCAATAACTCCTGTACCGTGAGAAGCAGGTATTAAAAATACTCTTGCTCCACCGAATTTTCCTTTTTGTTCGTGAGGTACTGTAGCACTATTTAAAGGAATTCTTACTAGATTTTTCTTTGCATCTTCTACTGCTTTTGCAATAGCTTCAGAAACATCTTTAGATTTTCCTAAACCGTGTCCTACAACACCGTTTTCATCACCTACAACTACAATTGCAGAAAAGCCAAATGCTCTACCCCCTTTTGTAACTTTGGTAACACGATTAACACTCACCAAACGATCTTTTAAATCTAAACCTCCTGGTTTTACTAGTTCTACGTTTTTATATTTTTGATACATAATTTCTTAGAATTTAAGTCCGCCTTCTCTGGCACCTTCGGCTAATGATTTAATACGTCCGTGATATAAATAACCACCTCTATCAAAAGTTATAGAATTAATTCCAGCTTTTATAGATTTCTCAGCTATTAGTTTTCCTACTGCGTTAGCAGTTTCAACGTTTGTTCCTTTAGTTACACCTGCATCTCTAGATGAAGCTGAAGCTAAAGTTACTCCGTTTACGTCGTCTATGACTTGCGCATAGATCTCTTTATTACTTCTAAAAACAGTAAGTCTTGGTTGAGCAGCAGTACCGCTAATAGACTTTCTGATTCTAAACTTAATACGTTGTCTTCTTTCAGTTTTTGTTAATGACATAGTCTCAATTTTTAAGCTGATTTACCTGCTTTTCTTCTTAATACTTCACCTACAAACTTAACACCTTTTCCTTTGTAAGGTTCTGGCTTACGGAAAGCTCTGATTTTGGCAGATACTTGACCTAATAATTGTTTGTCAAATGATGATAATTTTACTATTGGATTTTTACCTTTTTCAGAAATGGTTTCTACAGTAACTTCTTGAGCCACGTTTAAAACGATGTTGTGAGAGTATCCTAAAGCTAAATCAAGTTTTTGACCTTGATTAGATGCTCTATAACCTACCCCAACTAACTCTAACGATTTTGTAAAACCTTCTGAAACTCCTACAACCATATTGTTTATAAGAGAACGATAAAGTCCATGTTTCGCTCGCTCATTTTTGTTATCAGATGATCTTTCAACGATAACTTGATCGCCTTCTACCTTAACGGTAACATCTGAAAACTCTTGAGAAAGCTCGCCTAATTTTCCTTTTACTGTAACTACAGCGTCGTTAACCGTAACGGTTACGCCTGCTGGAATTGCAACTGGATTTTTACCTATTCTTGACATTCCTTCGTCTTTTTATTAATATACGTAACAAATAACTTCTCCACCAACATTATGTTGTTTTGCTTGTTTGCTAGTCATTACTCCTTTAGAAGTAGAAACAATTGCAATACCCAATCCGTTAAGGATACGAGGTAAATCAGCAGAAGATGCATATTTACGTAAACCTGGTTTACTAATTCTTTGAATATCTTTTATTACTGACTCTTTAGTATCTTTATCATACTTCAAAGCAATTTTGATAGATCCTTGTACGGATGCGTCATCAAACTTGTAACTTAAGATGTAACCTTGATCGAATAAAATCTTAGTGATTTCTTTCTTTAGGTTAGAGGCAGGGATTTCCACTACCTTGTGATTAGCTCTTACTGCGTTACGCACACGAGTAAGGTAATCTGCGATTGGATCTGTATACATATGTATATAATTGTGGTTAGGGTTTTTAGCAAAACTATTTTACCAAACCTTTAACCGTTAAACTTGTGTTTGTTACCAACTAGCTTTTCTTACCCCTGGTATAAGGCCATTGTTTGCCATTTCACGGAATGTTACACGTGAAATACCAAACTGACGCATATAACCTCTTGGTCTTCCTGTTAATTTACAACGGTTGTGTAAACGTACAGGAGATGCATTTTTAGGTAATTTTTGTAACGCTTCGTAATCTCCAGCATCTTTTAATGCTTTACGTTTAGCAGCGTACTTTTTTACAGTTGCTTCTCTTTTCACCTCACGGGCTTTCATTGATTCTTTAGCCATGTCTTAGTTCTTTTTAAAAGGTAAACCTAATTCTGATAATAATGATTTTGCTTCTTTATCTGTGTTAGCAGTAGTAACAAAAGTGATATCAAATCCGGCAATTTTATTTACTTTATCAATGTCTATCTCAGGGAAAATGATTTGCTCAGTAACTCCTAAATTGTAGTTACCTCTACCATCAAAACCAGTAGCTTTTATTCCACCAAAGTCACGTACACGAGGTAATGAAGATGTGATAAGTCTATCCAAAAACTCATACATACGCTCACCTCGTAAAGTTACCTTAGCACCAATAGGCATTCCTTTTCTTAATTTGAAAGATGCAACGTCTTTTTTAGAAATAGTAGCTATTGCTTTTTGACCAGTAATTTTAGTCATTTCTTCAACAGCATAATCAACTAATTTCTTATCAGAAACTGCAGCTCCAACTCCACGGCTTACAACTATTTTTTCAAGTTTAGGAACTTGCATAACGTTGCTGTAACCGAATTCTTCTGTAAGTGCAGAAATTACTCTACCCTTATATTCTTCTTTTAATCTAGGTACGTATGTCATAATTATAATACTTGATTAGATTTTTTTGAGATTCTTACTTTTTTATCTCCTTCTACTTTATAACCAACTCTTGTTACTTCTTTCGATTTTGGATCGATTAAAGATAAGTTAGAAATATGCATAGGAGCTTCTTTCTTTACGATACCACCTTGAGGGCTTTTTGCACTTGGCTTAGTGTGTTTAGACACCATATTTACACCTTCAACTATCGCTTTATTCTTATCACGTATTACAGACATAACTACACCTTCAGACCCTTTATGGTCTCCAGCAATAACTCTTACTGTATCTCCTGATTTGATTTTTAACTTTGTCATCATTATTTTTTATTAAAGCACCTCTGGTGCTAATGATACAATTTTCATGAATTGTTTTTCACGAAGTTCTCTTGCTACGGGTCCAAAAACACGCGTTCCTCTCATTTCACCTGTTGCGTTAAGCAAAACACAAGCGTTATCATCGAAACGGATATAAGAACCATCGGCTCTTCTTACCTCTTTTTTGGTTCTAACAACTACTGCAGTAGATACAGTTCCTTTTTTAACGCTTCCGTTAGGAGATGTATCTTTAATAGAAACTACAATTTTATCACCCACAGATGCGTAACGTTTTTTCGTTCCACCTAAAACACGGATAGTCAAAACTTCTTTTGCTCCTGTGTTATCTGCTACTCTTAATCTTGATTCTTGTTGTACCATAATTATTTCGCTCTTTCAATGATTTCCACTAGTCTCCAACATTTAGATTTACTCATAGGTCTTGTTTCCATGATCTTTACAGTATCTCCAATGTTACAGTCATTATTTTCGTCGTGTGCTACATACTTTTTCGTTTTTAAAACGAATTTTCCGTACATAGGGTGTTTTACTCTTCTAGTTTCAGAAACAACAATTGATTTTGTCATTTTATCGCTAGTAACAACCCCTACTCTTTCTTTTCTTAAATTTCTTTTTTCCATCTTACAGTGTGTACAATTATTGTAACTCTCTTTTAGTGATCTCTGTTGCTAATCTAGCTACAGTTCTTCTGATGCTTCTTATTTGAAGTGGGTTGTCGATTGGTGAAATTGTATGTGCAACTTTTAAGTCAGTATACGTTCTCTTCAACTCTCCAAGTTTCTCTTGTAACTCAGCTGCAGATAGATTTTTTATTTCTGATTGTTTCATAAATATAAATTATTATGCTTCAAAATCTCTAGCAACAACAAACTTAGTTTTCACTGGAAGTTTTTGTGCAGCTAAACGTAAAGCTTCTTTTGCAACAGAAATAGGAACTCCTCCTACTTCAAACATAATTCTACCTGGTTTTACTACGGCAGCCCAGTATTCTACTGCACCTTTACCTTTACCCATACGTACTTCTAAAGGCTTTTTAGTAATAGGTTTGTCTGGAAATATTTTAATCCATAATTGTCCTTCTCTTTTCATAAAACGAGTTGCAGCAATACGCGCAGCCTCAATTTGACGTGAAGTTAAGAACATTCCTTTTTCGTGTACAGATTTAATACCAAACATTCCATTAGAAAGTTCGTGTCCTCTTTGAGAATCCCCTTTCATTCTACCTTTTTGTACCTTACGGTATTTTGTTCTTTTAGGCTGTAACATTTTTTTTTAGTTTAAATTATTACTTTCGTTTGCGATTGTTTGGCTTACCTTTACCAGATCCTGATGGTTTAGACCCTTTCTTGTCCATTCCAACTAACGGAGAAAGATCTCGTTTTCCGTAAACTTCACCTTTCATGATCCATACCTTAATACCCATTCTACCATAAGCAACGTGAGCTTCTGTTAAGGCATAATCAATATCTGCTCTGAAAGTCGACAATGGAATTCTACCTTCTTTAAAAGACTCAGAACGCGCCATTTCAGCTCCGTTCAAACGTCCAGAAATTAAGACTTTTATACCTTCTGCATTCATACGCATAGCTGCTGCTATTGCCATTTTAATTGCACGACGGTAAGATATTCTGTTTTCTATTTGACGAGCAATACTTGCTCCTACTAAGAAAGCGTCAATCTCTGGTCTTTTAATTTCAAAGATATTAATTTGAATTTCCTTGTCTGTAATCTTCTTAAGTTCTTCTTTTAACTTGTCTACCTCTTGACCGCCTTTACCAATAATGATACCTGGACGAGCCGTTGTGATAGTAACGGTTACAAGTTTTAAAGTTCTTTCGATGATTATTTTTGATACACTAGCTTTTGCTAAACGAGCGTGAATATACTTTCTGATTTTATAATCTTCGGCGATTTTATCACCGTAATCATTTCCACCGTACCAGTTTGAGTCCCACCCTCTGATGATACCAAGTCTATTTCCTATTGGATTTGTCTTTTGTCCCATACTGTTTATTAATTACTTTGTGTGTTATCAGTTGAACCTAACACGATTGTAACGTGGTTAGATCTTTTTCTTATTCTGTGTGCGCGGCCTTGTGGAGCTGGACGAAGTCTTTTTAACATCGCACCACCATCTACACGGATTTCTTTAATAAATAATCCAGCTTCTTCTATATTACCTTCAGCATTTTTTTGCTCCCAGTTGTTAATTGCTGACAACAAAAGCTTTTCAAGTCTTTTTGAAGATTCTTTACTGCTAAATCTTAATATATTAAGCGCTAATTCTACTTTCTTTCCTCTTACTAAATCCGCCATTAGACGCATTTTTCTAGGTGAAGTAGGGCAGTTATTCAGTTTAGCGAAAGCAACATTTTGCTTTGCTTCTTTAATCTGCTCTGCTCTTTCTCTTTTACGAACTCCCATAGCTTCTTATTATTTTTTTCCTTTATTTTTTGTACCACCATGACCTCTAAAGGTACGTGTTGGTGAAAACTCTCCTAATTTATGACCAACCATATTCTCTGTTACATAAACAGGAACAAATTGACGACCATTGTGTACTGCGATTGTTTGTCCAACAAAGTCTGGAGTAATCATAGATGCTCTAGACCAAGTCTTTACAACACCTTTGTTTCCGCCTTCTATGTTTTCTGCAACTTTCTTTTCTAATTTATAGTGTACAAAAGGTCCTTTTTTTAATGAACGTGCCATATCTATCTAATTATTTCTTTCTACGTTCTACAATATACTTATTACTCTGGCTAACCGCTGAACGGGTTCTGTAACCTTTAGCAGGTATTCCGTTTCTTGATCTTGGGTGACCTCCAGACGAACGTCCTTCTCCACCTCCCATTGGGTGATCAACTGGGTTCATTGCTACTGGTCTAGTACGTGGTCTTCTACCTAACCATCTTGATCTACCTGCTTTACCAGATACGATTAATTGATGATCTGAGTTAGAAACTGCTCCAATTGTTGCCATACAAGTTAACAAGACTAATCTTGTTTCTCCAGAAGGCATTTTAATTGTTGCGTACTTACCGTCTCTTGCCATTAACTGAGCAAATGTTCCTGCAGAACGAGCAATTACAGCTCCTTGTCCTGGACGTAATTCTATACAAGAAATAACTGTTCCTAGAGGAATTTTACTTAAAGGCATCGCATTACCAACTTCTGGTGATGCTTCTTCTCCTGAAACTACAGTTTGCCCAACACTCATACCATTTTGCGCTATAACGTATGCTTTCGCACCATCTGCATAGAACAATAATGAAATAAATGCCGAACGGTTCGGATCATATTCAATAGATTTAACCGTAGCAGGTATTCCTACCTTAGCACGTTTAAAATCTACCATACGATATTTTTGTTTGTGACCACCACCCATGTAACGCATGGTCATCTTTCCTTGACTATTTCTACCTCCTGAACGTTTTTTCGGTGCAATTAATGATCGCTCCGGCTTATCAGTTGTAATAGTGTCAAAGCTATTTACAACTCTAAATCGCTGTCCTGGGGTAATAGGTTTTAATTTTCTTACTGACATCTTATGTTATATATTAGTATAGAAATCTATTGTTTCTCCTTCTTTTACTTGTACAATTGCTTTTTTGTAAGCATTTGTTTTTCCACTGATTAAACCACTTTTGGTATATTTAACCGAACGATTTGGTCTACAATTCATTGTATTCACTTCAACCACACTCACACCATAAGCAGCTTCAACTGCATTTTTGATCTGAATTTTGTTAGCTGTTTTTTCTACAACGAAACCAAAACGGTTAAAAAGTTCACCATCTTTAGTTATTTTTTCAGTAATAATTGGCTTTATAATAATACTCATGACCTGTTATTTACTTAAATTTTCTTCAATTTTACTTATTGCGCTCTCTGCTAAAACAAGTGTATTTGTGTTCAAAATTCCGTAAGTACTTAATTCCGAGTGCATTACAACGCTAGACGCTTTTAAATTGCGTGACGACAAATATACATTTTTATTTGATTCTCCCAACACTACTAACGACTTTTTATTATCTAACGATAATGATTTCAACACGTTAATGTAATTTTTAGTGTTTGGTGCATCAAAATTAAAGTCCTCTACAACTAAAATATTAGACTCAGCTGCCTTAATAGAAAAAGCAGATTTACGTGCTAATCTTTTTAAGTTTTTATTCAACTTGAATGAGTAGCTTCTTGGACGAGGACCGAATACACGACCTCCACCTTTAAACAATGGATTCTTAATAGATCCTGCACGAGCAGTACCAGTTCCTTTTTGTTTTTTAATTTTACGAGTACTACCTGTAATTTCAGCTCTCTCTTTTGCTTTATGAGTTCCTTGTCTTTGATTTGCCAAGTATTGCTTTACATCTAAGTAAACTGCATGCTTGTTTGGTTCAATTCCATATACAGCATCGTTAAGTTCTACTTTACGACCTGTATCTTTTCCGGTGATATCTAAAACTTTTATCTCCATTATTTCTCAATGATTACATAAGAATTTGTGTGACCTGGAACACAACCTTTTATTACTAAAAGATTTTTATCCGCTACCACTTTCAAAATTCTAAGGTTTTGAACTGTTACTTTTTCACCTCCCATACGACCTGCCATTCGCATTCCTTTGAATACACGTGACGGATAAGATGATGCTCCAACAGAACCAGGTGCTCTTAAACGGTTATGCTGACCGTGTGTAGCTTGACCTACCCCACCGAAACCATGACGTTTTACAACACCCTGAAATCCTTTACCTTTAGATGTACCTGCAACGTCAACAAAATCTCCTTCTTGGAAAATATCAACTGTTACTACATCTCCTAATTTATGTGCTTCTTCAAAATACTTGAATTCAACGACTCTCTTCTTAGCTGCTGTATTTGCTTTCTTGAAGTGACCTTCTTCTGCTTTAACAGTATGCTTTTCAGTTTTGTCATCGAAACCAAGCTGAAGGGCACTGTACCCGTCAACCTCTTCGGTTCTGACTTGGGTGACTACGCATGGTCCAGCTTCAATAACGGTACATGGAATGTTTTTTCCATTTTCGTCAAAGATGCTAGTCATGCCAACTTTTCTTCCGATTAACCCAGACATAAAAAACTTATTAATTAATAATTATTTAAAAATTTCGTCTCAAATAGGCGTATTTATCCCCTAATTTGAGGGTGCAAATATAAACCTTTTTTTAATATACACAAAATTAATTTGTTAGGTATTTTTTTTAATGATCAATACCGACTAATTTGTATAAAAAAAGCCGCATTTTAATAAATGCGGCTTTAATAACTTAAAGCGTATAAAGATTATACTTTAATCTCTACTTCTACTCCACTTGGTAATTCCAATTTCATTAAAGCATCAATAGTCTTAGATGAAGAACTATAAATATCTAATAATCTTTTGAAAGAACTCAATTGAAATTGCTCTCTTGCTTTTTTATTTACGTGCGGTGAACGCAAAACTGTAAATATTTTTTTATTTGTTGGTAATGGAATTGGACCTGTTACAACAGCACCAGTACTTTTTACCGTTTTTACGATTTTCTCAGCAGACTTATCTACTAAAGCGTGATCGTATGATTTTAGTTTTATTCTGATTTTTTGACTCATTTTCTTTTGAATTAGGCGTTACCTTTTGCTTTTTTAATTACTTCTTCAGAAATATTAGAAGGTGTTTCTGCATAGTGTGAAAACTCCATTGTAGAGGTTGCTCTTCCTGATGATAATGTTCTCAATGTTGTTACATATCCAAACATTTCAGATAAAGGCACATCTGCTTTTATTGTTTTAGCACCACTTCTATCACCCATATCATTTACTTGACCACGACGACGGTTTAAGTCACCTACGATATCACCCATATTTTCTTCTGGAGTAATAACTTCAATTTTCATAATTGGCTCAAGAATCACAGCTCCTGCAGCTTTTGCTACTTCTTTGTATCCTAATTTTGCTGCTAATTCAAACGAAAGAGCATCAGAATCCACAGGGTGGAAAGATCCATCTGATAAAGTTACTTTTAAACTATCCACAGCATAACCTGCTAATGGACCGCTTTTCATAGCTTCACGGAATCCTTTTTCTACAGATGGTATATATTCTTTAGGAACGTTACCACCTTTTACTGCGTTAACAAATTGCAATCCAACAACTGGCTTACCGTCAACATCTTCTGCTGGTTCTAATGTAAATACGATATCACCAAATTTACCACGACCTCCAGATTGTTTTTTGTATGTTTCTCTGTGTGTTGCAGATCTTGTAAAAGCTTCTTTATATTCAACTTGAGGCTCACCTTGGTTTACTTCAACTTTAAATTCACGTCTCATTCTATCTACAAGAATATCTAAGTGTAACTCACCCATTCCTGAAATAATAGTTTGACCAGAAGCTTCGTCAGTTCTAACTGTAAACGTAGGATCTTCTTCTGCTAATTTAGCTAAAGCCATACCCATTTTATCTACGTCAGCCTTTGTTTTAGGCTCAATAGCAATACCAATTACTGGATCAGGGAATTTCATAGACTCAAGAATAATTGGGTGTTTTTCATCACACATTGTATCTCCTGTCTTGATATCTTTAAATCCAACTGCTGCTCCAATATCACCTGCTTCGATGTAATCGATTGGGTTTTGTTTGTTTGCGTGCATTTGGTAGATACGAGAAATTCTTTCTTTATTTCCAGAACGTGTATTTAGTATATACGAACCTGCATCTAAACGACCAGAATACGCACGGAAGAAAGCTAAACGACCAACATAAGGGTCTGTAGCAATTTTAAATGCTAAAGCTGCGAACGGCTCTTTTGGATCTGGTTTACGTAAAATTTTCGTTTGATCTTCTTCTAATAATTCAGCATCGTCTGGGTGAATCCCTTCGATACCTTCTTTATCCATTGGAGATGGTAAGTATTTACATACTGCATCTAACATAAACTGAACTCCTTTATTTTTGAAAGCAGAACCTGCAATCATAGGAATAATAGCCATATCAATAGTTGCTGCACGTAATGCTGCATTTATTTCATCTTCCGTAATAGAATTTTCATCTTCCATATACTTATCTAGAAGATTCTCGTCATAAGTTGCGATTTCTTCGATAAGTATTGAACGATATTCTTTTACTTCATCAACCATGTCCGCTGGTATGTCAACAATATCAAAAGTAGCACCTTGTGTTTCATCATGCCATACAATTGCTTGATTTTTCACTAAGTCAACTACACCTCTGAAGTCATTTTCTTCACCAATTGGTAAAGTAATTGCAACAGCGTTAGATTTTAACATATCTTTTACTTGCTGACAAACTGCTAAAAAGTTAGATCCTTGACGGTCCATTTTATTAACAAATCCCATTCTTGGAACTCTATACTGATCTGCAAGTCTCCAGTTTGTTTCAGACTGAGGCTCAACACCATCAACTGCACTAAATAAGAAAACTAAACCATCTAGTACACGTAACGAACGGTTTACCTCTACTGTAAAGTCAACGTGACCTGGAGTATCGATAATGTTAAAGTGATAAGGTATTGATTCTGGTAATAATTTTCCTTGTTGTGTTGGGAAATTCCACTCACAAGTTGTAGCAGCAGAAGTAATTGTTATACCTCTTTCTTGCTCTTGTGCCATCCAGTCCATCGTTGCAGCACCATCGTGTACTTCACCAATTTTATGTGATTTTCCTGTGTAGAATAACACACGCTCTGTTGTTGTTGTTTTACCAGCATCAATGTGAGCAGCTATTCCTATATTTCTTGTGTATTTTAAATCTCTTGCCATTTCTTAGAATCTAAAGTGTGAGAATGCTTTGTTTGCTTCTGCCATTTTATGTGTATCCATTCTTTTCTTAACTGCTGCACCTTCTTCTTTTGAAGCGGCTAAAACTTCTGCAGCTAATTTTGCTGGCATAGATTTTTCGTTACGTTTACGAGCGTAAAGAATTAACCATTTCATTGCCATAGATATTTTTCTATCTGGTCTAATTTGCATTGGTATTTGGAATGTTGCTCCACCTACTCTACGACTACGTACTTCTACGTGAGGCATAACGTTTGTTAAAGCGTCTTTCCATAACTCTAATGATGATTTTTCATCATCTTGCTTTTTGCTTTCTACAATGTCTAATGCATCATAAAAAACTTTAAAAGCTACTGATTTTTTACCGTCCCACATTAAGTTGTTTACAAAACGTGTTACCAATTGATCGTTAAATTTTGGATCCGGTAAAAGCGGTCTTTTTTTGGCTGCTCTTTTTCTCATTTCTTTTCTTTTGTGTTTAAAGAATTAAAGCTTTTGCATTATAGCAAACTTACTTGTTACTTTAAACTAATTTAGATTTACTTTTTTACTTCCTTTGGGCGTTTTGCTCCGTACTTAGATCTTCTTTGTGTTCTACCTGCAACACCTGCTGTGTCTAAGGCACCACGAACAATGTGATATCTAACCCCTGGTAAATCTTTTACTCTCCCACCTCTAACTAATACTATCGAGTGCTCTTGTAAGTTGTGTCCTTCTCCAGGTATATAAGCATTTACTTCCTTACCGTTTGTCAAACGCACACGCGCTACTTTACGCATCGCTGAGTTTGGCTTTTTAGGTGTAGTAGTGTAAACACGTGTACAAACCCCTCTTTTTTGAGGACAAGACTCTAAAGCTGCCGATTTGCTCTTCTTAGCTGTTTTGGCTCTTCCTGTTCTTACTAATTGTTGAATTGTTGGCATAATTACTATTAAATTATTCTAAAAATTTCTTCCCTATTCTATATAGAGGGTGCAAATGTAGTAATTATTTTTTATTCTGCAACTGTTAATTATTTAATTTTCAGTATCATTTACTAAAAAACAACTGTTTTCAGCTGCTAGCCCCGACAGAAACGGCATCCTGCTTGTGTAACAAGCAGATAGAGTGAATGGCGGGAAACTGCTTTAATAAACACAAAACAACTCTATTGCTTCTTATACTTTTATGCTGTTTTTTTCGTTTCTTTACACTATGAAAATATATTTATTTTTTTTTATATTTATTTCCTACTGTGTTACGGCTCAAAACTACACACTAGTAATTAACAGTAAAGACAGTATCGAAAACAAAGCCATAAATTCTATTGGGTATTTAAAAAATCATACTTCGGTAAAAAACTTAAACTCAGAATGGGAGTCTTTTAAATTTTCAATTGAACAAAAAGGCTATTTCGAATGGGAACTTTTACATTTAAAAAAAGAGAATGATAGTGTTTTTAACTTCACTATATACCTAAATAAAAAATCTGATTTTATACCTATATATATAGGTAAAGAAATTAACAAACTACAACTTGATGTTTTACCTGAAAAAGACAGTGTATGGATTAAACCAGAACGCGTTGAGAATTGGTTGCAATCGATTTCTAAATCGTTAGAAAAAAAAGGGTTCGCTTTGAACAAAGTTTCACTAACCGACTTTTTTATTGAAAACGAAAAAACATCAGCGTTACTATCGGTTTCCACAGGAGCTGAAAGAAGGGTATCTAAAATAAACATCATTGGATACGATTTATTTCCTATTGGATATAAAAAACACTTAGACCGCCTGTTTTTGAATGCGCTTTTTACAGATGATTTAATTAAAAAATTAAACGATGAAATAAATAGTCTAAACTTTATTTTAACAAATAGAAATGCCGAGGTTCTTTTTAATAATTCCAATACCGAAATTTATATTTATGCCTCTAAAAGCAAACAAAATTATTTCGACGGACTTATGGGATTTGCAAATTCGGAACAAAAGAAAATTAGCTTTAACGGCTACTTAGACCTTAATTTATTAAATAGCTTTAATAGCGGCGAAAGCAATTCAATATACTGGAAAAACAACGGCGAAAAACAAACAAATTTAAATTTAAAAACCGAATGGCCATTTGTATTTAAAACCAACTTTGGGATAGACGGTTCAATAACTTTATTTAAAAACGATAGTTTATTCCAAAACAGCACAACAGCAGCAGGAATAAAGTATTTTTTAAACACAAAAAGCTATATTAGATCCGGTATAGAAAATCAGAACAGTTCTCCAATTACAAACACACCACTTTACCCACAAAACAAAAGTATTTTTTACACAATTGGAGGATTTTATAGTAGCAAGAAAAAAATTGATTTTTTAAAAGCATCGAAATTTAGTTTTGAAATCAATTATGGAAATGGAAAAAGAGAAACTAAAACAATTAGTTTACAACAACAGAAATTAAATATTAGCTCAGTTTTGTTTTACGAAATAAACCCAACAAACATTTTTTACACAAAAACACAGTTCCAATTTTTAAAATCTACCGAATACCTAAATAGCGAACTTTATAGATTTGGAGGCATAAACACCATAAGAGGTTTTAGAGAAAACAGTTTACAAGGTCATTTTTTTACTAGCCTTATGACAGAATATCAATTTAAAGCATCAAGTAATTTGATCCTACATTCTATTTTTGATATTGGCTACTACGAAGATAAAACAAATGAATTAAAAAAGAACATTAATGGGTTTGGCTTTGGATTAAAAATTCTTAGGGAAAATTCACTATTTAATTTACAAATTGCCACCTCAAATAACAACCCTTCACTTTCAAACAGTCTTCTCCATATTGGTTTTTTGAGCTTTTTTTAACATAATTACCAATTGATGTTAAATAAAAGTTAAGAAATAGTTGTGTATGTGCTATTTTTTATTCAATTTTGACGAACTAATTAATAAATATAGTAATATGAAATCAAACTTAAAAAAACAGCTGCTTATAGCAGTACTATTTGTAGGGCAGTTTATGTTTGCCCAAGTCAAGTCTGTTTCGGGTACTGTTTCAGATGAAGTAGGAATACCATTAGCTGGTGTTTCTATTTTAGAAGCAG
>CBFIIG010000012.1:0-23908 GCA_965662615.1 Flavobacterium sp. | reverse complement strand
TGTTTTAAATATAAAATCGTACTTGGTACGGATAACTTCTGAGTCTGCTGTTGCTAATAAGTTTTGAGCCTGATTAAAGTCAAACACATTCATTAAGCCTACTTCGTAGCGTGCTTTTGCATATTCATAAGATTCTTTTCTGGCTGTTGCCGATTCTAAAGCGGCTTCGTAACTTTCTTTTGCTGTTTGTGCATCGGTATAGGCCGTATACACATTTCGTTCTAATTCTAAAACGGTTTGTTCTTTGTTTAACTCAGCACGTTTTTGAGCAATTTTGGCTCTTTCTACATTATTACGAGCAGAGAAACCATTGAAAACGGGTACACTTAATTGTAAGCCGAAATTTTGACCTTTATTATTACTAAACTGATCAAAAAGAGGTAGTGGATTACCTAAAACGGGTGAAAAACTAGGTTGTAAAACCAACTGATTGGTTCCCTCTACATAACCCAATACATTTGGGTCGGCATCTGGAGTCACTCCCACTACTCTATCCGTATAGGCCGCTCTGGTACTAAAACCATAAAACCCAGAAATGGTTGGTGCTAAAGCTCCTTTAGCAATAGAAACATCTTTTTCGGCTACAGCCAAATTTGCATCTGCAATTTTAACTTCCATTCGAGATTCTAATGCTTTGGCAACTATACTTTCGGGAGTTTCTACTAATACTGAACTTAGTAAACTTATGTCTGAATTATCCGAAATATCGAATGTTTTATAGTCTTTTAACTGCAACAACTGAGCTAATGCTAATTTCGATATAAATAATGCGTTTTTAGCCTGAATTAGTCTTTGTTTATCTGCCGCTAAAGTGGCTTTTATATCTAAAAGATCCCCTTTTGGCAAACTACCTGCATCAACCATTGATTGAGTTCTACTTAATTGCGCATCGCTTAAAGTTATTTGTCTTTCTAAGTTACCAACATTCTCTTTATTAAATAAAATTTGCAAAAAAGAATTTGCTACATTTAAAGATATATCTTCCTTCATTTTATCCATTTGATATTGAGAAGAAACAAGTTGTAAATTGGCTTTACGTAATTGATTTTGCAATTGCAAACCTCTGTAAATTGGTACACCTACATTAAAACCAGCAGATGAGAATTGCGTGGTTTGATTTTCTAACAAACCCGTTGTAATGTTTTGGTTTAAACCAATATTCCAAGAGTGTGAAGCAGACATGTTTAACGAAGGTAAAAAACTACCAATGGCATCTTTTTTGTTAATTTCGGTTTGTTCCATGTCTAAACTAGAACCCTGTATAGTTATATTGTTTTCTTGTGCATAATTTATACACTCTTCAATGGTCCATTTTTTTTCTTGAGCAAAAAAAGGAGTTGATAGTAATACAAATAAAATGGATAGCTTTTTGACCATTCGGTTGAGTTTTTAATTCTTACTATATGACACTTATTCGTAAAAATTGTTACAACTTATCTAAATTAAATTAAATTTACTTTTTTAAATCAAACAAATGATGCGCTATTCTACACCAATTTTAGTGATGGTTTTATTAATTATAGTTGTAGGCTGTAAAAGTCAAAAAAATATAAAACCAATAGCACCACCAGAAACAAAAAACAAAACCATGCTGTTTTCTACTACCACCTCGTTACTTTCTGTTCCAATTACCGTCCAACTAAACGAGATAGAAAGACAATTAAACAACGGTTTAAGTGGCTTAATCTATGAAGACAATACAGACGATGATGATGATTTGAAATATAAAATTTGGAAAACAGGCGCTATTACTTTCAATGAAAAAAACGGAAAAATAATTAGCAGTTTCCCACTAAAAATTGACGGAAGTTACAAATATGGCGTGTCGGCGCTTGGTTTAAGCGACACCAAAAAGTTTTCTATGAACGGCGTTGTAGAAATTGAAAGTGACACTCAACTTGTTAATTTTAAATTGACAACTCGCTCTCATATAACATCTTTAAAATGGAAAGAAAGCCCATCTATTGAATTGTTTGGTAAATCGGTAGCCATTACGTATTTAGTAAATCCCGCGTTGTACTTTATGAAACAAAAAATAAGCAGTACAATAGATGTAAAAATTACAGAATATGGCGACTTAAAGCCTTATGTAATTGAAGGTATTAAAACAATTTGTAAGCCTATATTAGTAAACGAAGCGTTCGAAAGTTGGTTTTATATGACTCCTATTGAAATTTATAGTACTACGGCACGTGTTAAAAACAACTCTATTCATATAAACTTAGGTTTAAAATGTACTGTAAACACAAGTATTGGCATACTACCTAAAGATAATTTTAATGCAAATAAATTGAGCTTTAAAGCCGTTAAAAATATACCAACCAACTTTAATATTAACCTTGCGGCTGTTTCAACTTACCAAAGTGCAGGTAAGGTAATTACTCAAAATTTTAAAGGTGAAGAGTTTGGTTCTGGAAACAAAAAAATTGTAATTAATAATGTTGCACTTTGGGAAAACAACAACAAAATAGTTATTGAATTAAGTGTAGAAGGGAGCATAAACGGTAAAATATTTTTAACGGGTATTCCTATATTTGATAAAGAAAGTGAAGAAATACGCTTTGAAGATTTAGCCTACGAATTAAGCACAAAAAACATCTTATTAAAATCGGCAAATTGGCTAGTTAAAAGCTTGGTTTTAAATAAAATTAAAGAGAATTGCAGTTATTCTTTAAAAGCAAATTTAAAAGAAGGAAAAGAAACTTTTGACAACTATCTTGACAACTACTCACCTAGCGAAGGAGTTTATATAAACGGACAAACGCACTCATTAACATTCGAAAAACTTGAATTTAATCAAATAGGTATAGTGGCATTTATGAATGCTAAAGGCGAAATGAAAGTGACAATAGAAAACCCAAAATTGAATTAATCTTTTTTAGCAAATTTTAATTTATAAATAGCAAAGCCAACAATTGCTGCTAACACATAAGGTATTGCCATTAGGTAAACAATACCATCATTAATTGCTTGTGCTTGTACACCACTTCCTTCACTTTCTAAAGCTGCTCTACACATCGCACATTGGCTGTTTGCAGTAAAACTCTTTAAAAAGAAAAGTAATAAAACTGTCTTTCTAAAAAGGTTAATACGCATAATAGGGAGAAATCATTAAATAAATCACAACGCCTGTTACAGCTACGTACAACCAAAGTGGAAAAGTGATTCTAGCAATTTTTCTATGGTGAGTAAAATGTTGAGCTAAAGCTTTAACATAGGTAATTAATACCAATGGAATTATAATTATAGAAAGTAAAATATGAGTTATTAAAATAAAATAATAGACATATTTAACAATTCCTTCTCCACCAAAAACAGTAGAATCAGATGTCATGTGATAGGCTACATACATAACCAAAAACAAAACAGAACACAGTATCGCCAATTTCATTAAACGTTCGTGCAGAAGTCTTTTTTTGTTTTTAATAGCAAATACTGCAGCTACTAACAAAACTGCTGTAACGCCATTAATTGTTGCGTAAATTGGAGGTAAAAAACCAAGAGGCTCTACATTAAAACCTAATTTTTTTAAGTTAATAGTAAACAATAAAGCCACTGCTAAAGGTATTATTGCAGACAATGCAATAATTAATTTGTTGTATTTTTTTTCTATTGGGGTTTGCATAATTATTCTTGTAAAAGTTTATTAATATCTTGTTTTAATTGCTCAATTCCTGATTGTTCTATACCGTCGTAATATAAAATGGGATTACCAAAGTCGTCTTTACGGCAACGAATTCTGCCTTGTTTATCTAATAAAGCAAACATACCCGAATGCTCAAAACCACCTGCAACGTTTTCGTTTTGAGCCGCATATAAATTATATCCTTTATTGGCAATATTCATAATGTAATCTCTATCGCCTGTTAAAAAAAGCCAATTGGGATTGGTAACTCCCAAATGTTCTGCATGAGCCAATAAAACCTCCGGAGTATCATGTTGAGGGTTTATAGTTATTGAGGCAATAGCAAAATTAGATTCAGCTTTAAAAAAATCTTGCAATACTAACATGTTTGCGTTCATTTTAGGGCAAATTGTAGGGCAAGTAGAAAAAAAGAATTCAACTACAGTTACTTTGTTTTTAAAACGTGCTAAAGTAGTTTTTTGATTGTATTGATTGGTTAACTCAAAATCTGGAGCCGCACCAATAATCACTAAATCCGATTTTGTGTTTTCTGACTTATTGATTCCATAATTTAGCCTATCATTGTCTAAAACCTGATTATTTTCTATTCTGCTAATAATTTTAGGCACAACCAAAATAGCAAAAATCAGAACAATAAAACTTATTCCTAAATACGATTTACTTTTCATCTATATACAATCTTTTGGTTCGGCTATTTTTATTTTTCTTTAAAGCTAAGCGATATTCTCTTAAAAGAATTTTAACATCATCTGTCATTTCGTTGTGTAAATCGGCAGCAGAAATCATGTTATAGCTTTCTCTATATTCAACTTCACCTTTTTTGTTTTTACCTTTTCTTCCTCTTAAAGCAATTTCTTTATCTAAAATAAAAATTTGTGAAGTACCAAAGTCTTGGTTTAAAGGTGTTTTAAATTTAAAACTATTGTAAAAAGAAGCAATAGCTGATGTAGTTCCGTAAACAACATTCCAATTATTAGTATCTTTAGTTAGATTCTGAAAAGCATTTAAAACCGTATTTATCTCTTTTTCGGTGCCATTTGGAGCCACCAAAACAACCTGAAAATCGTTAAAGCCATTGTATTTATTGTAAATCTTTTGGTTTAAGTTAAATAAATCTCCTTTTATATTGTCTATATTAGTTCCCGAAAAGCAAAGAATAGTGATTTTACCCTTCAACTGAACAGAATCTTTAGTTGATTCAGGTTTTAAATCAACAGGTAAATCATTGTGATTAGTAGAAATAATAGGTAAAAAAAGTGAGTTATGTGTAGCAGATGAAAAAATAAAATACATCAATAAAGGAAACACAAATAACAGGATCAGGACAATTTTACTCTTTTTCATTTTAATGAATATTTCTTTCTACAAAAATAATAAAAAATCCCGCTAAAAGCGGGATAAATTTATAAAAGTAAATGAATTAAAAAACCCATTTATAATGTCCTGTATTTAATATATTAAAAATATATACCGCTTCTTCTAAAAAGATAAAACTGATATAAGGTATAAATAATAATAAAGGGCCAACTATTGACCAAGTAAAGGATTTTTTTTCACCTTCTAAGTGCATAAAAGCCCACATAATATAGTATGCTTTTAATACCGTTAAAATAATAAATATCCAGTTTAATAAATTTAAACTAAAAACTTCAGTAAAAAACAAGACTTCTGGTTTAATAATACCTAATATTACTTCAACCGTTGTTACAACAGACAATATTCCAAATACAGTCCAAATTCTTTTTAAGTTTGATTCGTGTGCGTGTGCCATTTTAATCTTTTTTATATTAAACTAAATAGAAGAATGTGAATACAAAAACCCATACTAAATCGACAAAGTGCCAGTACAGACCCACTTTTTCAACCATTTCATAACTTTTTCTTTTTTCGTATGTACCTAAAAGCACATTAAAAAAGATAATAACATTTATCAATACCCCTGTAAATACGTGGAAACCGTGGAAACCAGTTATAAAAAAGAAATAGTTAGCAAACAACTTATTTCCATACTCATTACGCACCATATTTGCACCTTCTACTACATACTTAGCAGTTGACAAACGTGCTAAAGATTCTTCTCTAGTAAGTATTGTTTTGTGTTTTTTCTCATTTAGAACCTCAGTTCTAACCAATAAGTCAGGATGCGATTTAAAACCTTCAACAACCTCTTCAACTGTATAAGTTGGCAGAGAACCTTCGCTCATGTACCAAACTCCTTTGTCACCTGTATGCTGAACTCTATCGCCTGGTAATTCAATAGCAACATCATGCAAAGCTACACGCTTCCCATCTTTATTTACAAACTGAAGAATTGCTCCTCCTCTAGTTTCTACAGCTCCATATTCCCCTTTGATAAAGTTTTTCCATTCCCAAGCTTGAGATCCTAAGAATATAAAACCTCCTACAATGGTAAGAAGCATATAAAAAGCTACTTTATTCTTTTTTAGGTGATGTCCTGCATCTACAGCTAAAACCATAGTTACAGAAGAAAAAATAAGAATAAATGTCATTAACGCTACGTAATACATAGGTGCAGAAACACCATGTAAAAACGGAAAGTGATTAAAAACTTCATCGGCTATTGGCCAAGTTTCTATAAATTTAAATCTAGAAAAACCATAAGCAGCTAAAAACCCTGTAAATGTTAAAGCATCTGATAAAATGAAGTACCACATCATGGTTTTACCATAAGTTGCGCCCATTGGCCCCGGTCCTCCGTCTAACAAATCATGATCGTTTGTTGTAACTGTCGCTCCCATATAAAATTAATTGTTATAAGTCCACAAATTTATTACTTTTTTTCTAGTTGTAAAAATAGAAAAACAAAAACAAATAAACCCATATAAAGTCCATAAAGTGCCAATACATTGCACTTAGTTCTATACCAAGGGTTTGAGACGGTTTGTATTTTTGTTTTGAATGATTATAAATTACTATAAATAATGAAATAAAACCTCCTACTAAATGCAAAAGATGCACAAGCACCAAAACATACAAAAAAGAGGTTGTTATTGTACTTGCAGAACCTACAAATCTATAACCTAAATCTATAATTTGATTGAATCCTACAAACTGTAAAACAACAAAGGCTATTCCTAAAATCAATGTAAGTAAAAGCATGACAGTGGCTTGCCCTCTATTACTTTTTTTAATTGCTTTAACTGCAAAATAAAAAGTAACACTACTTAAAAGCATACAAAGGGTACTGTACCAAAATGCCGAAGGTAAAACAAAACCCTCTAGCCAATCAGGGCGAGAGCCACTAACTACAAAAGCACTTGTTAACCCACCAAAAATCATAAAAATACTGACCATTGCAAAAAGCATCATCATTTTATATGTCTTTGATTTTTGATTGTACGTTACAACTTGTTCCTTTTCTTCCATCTTTATTAATATAAAAATTTATCTATAACATATATTATCTGCAATAGTGATATATATATAACACTAACTATCATTAATTTTCTTGCTGCTGGCACACTCATTTTTTTATACAATTGAAACGAATAATGCAAAAACCAAAAACCTAACAAAAGTACAGAAATTAAACCGTAAATACTTATTTTAAACTGTCCGGTATAACCGAAATAAGGTACTACTGAAATTATTATGGTCCAAATGGTATATAAAATAATTTGTAAAGCGGTTTTTTTATCTTTTTCGCCAGTTGGTAACATGGCAATTCCAGCTTTTTTATAGTCGTCGTACAAAAACCAACCTATTGCCCAAAAATGGGGAAATTGCCATAGAAATTGAATTGCAAATAAAGTTCCAGCTTCTACTCCAAAATTACCGTCGGCAGCAACCCAACCTAGCATATAAGGAATAGCACCCGGAAATGCACCAACAAAAACAGCCAAAGGCGTCATGGTTTTCATAGGCGTGTAAAGCGCTACATATATAAAAATAGATAACGCACCAAACATAGCTGTTTTGGGATTTACTTTATACAATAAAATTAAACCTAGTAATGTAAATACTATACCAATAACTAACGCTTGATTAACCGTTATTAATCCAGATGGTAATGGTCTAGATTTAGTTCTATCCATTTTAGCATCAATCTCTTTTTCTAAAATTTGATTAAAAACATTTGAGGCTCCTACCATGCAATAACCGCCAATGATAACAAATAAAAAGGCCGTAAAATTAAATTCCGAAAAAGTTGGAATAGCCAAAAGATAACCTGCAATGGTAGAAAAAACAACACTAATAGCTAAGCGTGCTTTTGTAATTTCTAAAAAAATCTTAAATGGTGATTTTTTTATTAAAGTAGTATCTAGAGTTTGCAAAAGTTCCTTTTTTTGATAGGTGCAAAGATACGAATAAGATTTTTTAAAACCTTACTAATTGAATTGAAAATAATTGAATTGAAATTACATAAAAAAGGCTTTTTAAAATAAATAAAAAGCCTTTAAAAATAGTTATTGCAACTTAAAATTAATTGGCACAGCATACCTAACCTTTACAGGCTTACCACGCTGCATTCCAGGTTTTAGTTTAGGAAGCTTATTTATATTTCTAACTCCTTCTTTTTCTAATAATTCGCCACCCTTAGACCCACGAACATTTGTAACCGTAATTGAACCGTCTTTTTCAATTATGAATTGAACTGAAACTCTACCCTGCAAATTATCTTGAATTGCTCTGTCTGGATATCTAAAATTTTTTTAATATGCTTTTGAAGTTCCGCATTAAAACAATTCATTTGTTCTTCTTTTGGGACATTTTCACAACCAGGAAAAAGTGGAATTTGCTCTACAACTCTAAAATCTACTTCTGGAAATTCATCAACACCGTTATCTATATTTGAGCTACCAACTGAACTTGCAGCTACAATTGGTGATACTAATGAGTTTAAATTATCTACATCCATAGGTGCTATATCAATAGGTTCATTGTTTAAAATAACTTCATCTCTTACAACCTCAACATCATCTGTAATTATTGGAGTAGTAACAACTGGTAAAGACTGTGTAGGAGGTAATGTTATTAGTGCAATTTCTTCTCTGTAAGCACTTTCAGTATCTATTGAAGCGTTTGGTATAAATAATGAATTAGCTGTTTTGTATTCTATACCAATAAAAGTAAGAACCAAAACAAACATTAAGCCTAATTGTAAATAAATTGAACTGTTACGTTTAGGGTCTGCAGATGGATTTTTTTTAATTTTCATAATACAAGATTTTAGATTAATAAACATACGTAAATACCTGAAAAACAATTTGTTAATCATATATTACTAATACCAAATATTATGCCAAAAAAATTGAATTAAAAAATGAACTTAAAAAAAATCCCTTCAAGTTCTTGAAGGGATTTTTTAAATATTGAAATAAATATACTTTATTGTAACTGAAAGTTAATTGGTACAGCGTATTTTACTCTTACGGCTTTACCTCTTTGCTTACCAGGTGTTAACTTTGGCAATTTCTCTACGTTTCGTGCACCTTCTTTTTCTAAAAGTTCACCACCTTTCGGTCCACGAGTATTAAGAACTGTTATTGTTCCGTCTTTTTCAATCATAAACTGAACATATACTCTACCTTGAATGTTATCTTCGATAGCACGATCTGGGTAACGGAAATTCTTTTTAATGTGTTTTTGTAACTCTCTATTAAAACAGTCCATTTGTTCAGATTTTGGAACACCTTCACATCCTGGAAACATAGGTACTTGCTCAATTACTGCGAAAGCAACTTCATCTACATCATCAAAATCATCTCCACCAGCAGAACCAACATCTGTTGCCTTAGCAACAACCACTGCTTTTTTCTCTTCTACTTCGGTAGTTTCAATTTTTTTCTCTTCTAATTTTATTTCGTCTTTTACTACCTCTATAACTTCTGGAGCAGGTGGCGGAGGTGGTGGTAATTTTTGAACGGGAGGCATGGTTAAAATCATTTCCTCATCGTCTACAAAATTATCTGTAACTACTAAATCTAATTTCTCTTCTACAGGATCTGGAGATTTATGCTCTATACCTATATATGTCAATAATAAAACAAAGGTTAAACCCAGTTGCAAATACAATGCACTGTTTCTTTTAGGGTCTACTTGTGGATTTTTTTTAATTTCCATGATGATGAATTTAAGCTGCTAAGTTATTGTTTTTCTTTTGAATTATAAAATTTTTTTGACTTTGTTAAAAACAGCAATAAAAAAGCAGTTATTGCTCCTAATGCATTGGCTAAAAAGTCATAAAAATCGCCACTTCTGGTGGTTGTTATTTTTTCTTGTAACAACTCAATAATTATGCCATAAGACAAAGTAAAAAGCAAGATGTAAAGGTATTTTATTAAATTATACGATTTACACAATGCAAAGCACAACAATATTTGCATTACAAAATAAAATAAAAAATGCACTAATTTATCAGCATTTGGAATAGTAGGACCAAAGCCCGAAAAACTAGAACCGTTTATTAAACTTAAAACGGTAACTAGCACTACCCATATTAATGCTAAAAAAAAAGATTTATGCACCAATTAGCGATTTATATTCTTCGCTAGACATTAATTCTTCTATTTCTGAAGGATTACTTATTTTAACTACAACCATCCAACCTGTCCCATATGGGTCATTGTTTACACTTTCTGGGTCTGATTCTAAATCTTCGTTAAATTCTATTATCTCTCCTGATAAAGGTAAAAATAAGTCTGAAACGGTTTTTACTGCTTCTACCGTACCAAAAACTTCATCTTTGTCTAAAGTTTGATCTAAAGTATCTACCTCAACATATACAATGTCTCCAAGTTCTTTTTGTGCAAAATCTGTAATTCCAATTTTTGCTGTATCTCCTTCAACTAATACCCACTCGTGGTCTTTTGTGTATTTTAATTCTGCTGGTATGTTCATAATGCTACTTTTTATTAAAGTACAAATGTAGTTTTTAATCTGATATTTTAAAACTGTTTTGTGTTTTTTTAGCCCTGATAGAAATGAAAAGCCCGCAAACAAAAAAAGGCTTTGGTGTTTGTGTTTGTTTATGCGACTTTAGAAGCTAAAACAAACGCTATAACACCATGGCTTTTTTTGTGCGGACTTGTAATGGATAGCAGGATTAGCTACTTATTAGTTACCAAATGTATATTGCAGGGTAAACCCAGATCTTATATTAGTTATTGGAAAAGAGGTGGAGATTACGGCTTGCGAGAATTGGTGGTCGTAATAAAATATCGCCGTTAGGTTTTTGCTAAAGGTATAATCGGCTGTAAATCGTATGGACCAAATATCTTGCCCTCCTCCTAGTTGATTGTTGTCATAGTCTAAATAACGTACTAAAGTGTTATTTTTACGTAAGGTAAAGTCTGCTTTTAAATTAATATCACTTTTAATCACACCTGTTGGCGAGCTTGCCAATGAAGAGTTCATTGTTACGTCTTTTATACGATAACCCAATCCTAAAGTAAAATCTTGACCACTTACTTCGGTAAGTAAATTGTTGTCGAAACTCATGTTTAGGGTTCTGTCTTTCTTAATTTCGGCTTTAAAGTTGAATGCATTTTTAAGTTCAAAATCTAAACGAACCAAAGGATTAAATTGCTCTGCTAAATTCACATTTGATATTAGATTTTCTGAAAAGAAATTACCGTTTGCATCTACTGGGCTTTGGTTGAGATTTGAGCGGAACTGGTTAATGTTGTAACTAGCTCTGTAACCGTGTTGAACTGAAAAGCGTTTGAAGTTTTCTTTAAAGAAGTCTAACTTCATTAATCCTGTGTATTTAATATTCCAGTTTGGCAATGGTATATTTCTAAACAATCCTGTATTTGCTGTTGATGCATCTTTATTTGTGTAAGCTGCTATAAATGCAGGTAACAAAACACGTTGCGAACCTTTACCAAAACCGTCTGGATAACCGTCTCCGTCAGAATCAGGGATTGGGTTGTTTCCATAGTATTCTGCTGCCAATCTATTGGCTATTATAGCTCTATTGTCTCTAAAATTTTGAAAGGTTTCGGACACATCTACAGTACTTGCTTTAAATGCAGTACCTATCATAATAGTTGAGATGCTAAAATTACCAAAACTATTTGGAGATCTTGAGTTGTATTGCCCATTTGAAACATCGAATTGTTCTGAAAACGTACTTGCGTACATACGTTCTGCATTAATATCAATTTTAAAATCTTTTAGTGGTTCTAATTGAGCTGTAATATTTAATTGCTTATTGGTTACTTGAGTAAAGTTTTGGTTAAAGTCTGGGAAACTGGTTAAATAGCCATTTTTAGCTGTTTCGTAACGAATATCCGATTGGCTTCCAAACACAAAAGGCATGGTTGCTTTGCTGGTTCCAAAGAAGCCTAATCCTGGTAAATATCCTGGCAATACAGTTCCGTTGGTTTCGTTATAACTTGCTTGTATTTTTTTAACACTTGTCGCTAAATCAATCAATCCATTTTTAAACTTTGAACCTTCGTTTGATGCTGGTTTTGGTTTTGCTACAATTTTTTCGCCTGGTTTTGGCGCTGTTTTGGGCTTTTTAGGCTTTCGGGCATTTTTAGTTTTGGTTAAACCAATATACTTATAAAATTGATCCATGTTAAACGTTGTGTTTAAAGCATGTGTATTTGCATTTTGTATCGTATTTCCTAACTCGAAAGTGTTTCCGTCTTCTGCAATTATTGAAGAAAAAGCATTTGATGAACGCTGCCAATTAAAATCACTTGTATAGGAATACGTACCTCTTAAAAAGCTTAAAAATGGCAATTTATAAAAAGGTAAATCGTAGTTTACAATCAATTTTTGATTGTGTAAATTTGCTTCTCCTGGGTTCCAGTAATCATTCCAAATATCCAAACCATTGTCTGGCATATTATTGTCGTCTAAATAATTACGAACAATATTATTAGAGTTTGCCGTGTAGTTTATACGTAATGATTTGGTTAAATTATAATTGAAACCATAGTTGTAATTAAAAAAGTAATTGCGTCGGTACAATGGATCTAAACCTATACCTTCTACATCTATTAATCTAAATTCTTGCTTATTAAATTGTCTTATAATATTTGAACTAAAAGATACGTTTGCGGGTAATAAATTAAAATTAAAGTCGGTTAGTAGTTTTAAATATTTTTTCTTAGACATTGCCGATTTTTTAAGTGGCGAAATTTCTAAAGGTGTAAAAGTGTAAGCATAATCTACTGTAGTTTTATTTTGTAAATCCAACAAGTTTTCTATTTCGTAATCATGGTGTTCGGTTTCATTTTGACTGTGAGAAAACGTTAAATTTTCTACATCGTAGAAATGTGGTTTTTTCTCTGGATTTTTATCTTTACGAACGCCTATAAAATTAATACTAGTTCTTTTAGTATAATCTATTGCTCTACTAGTTATATTGCTTTGTTGAGCAGCATCGTCAGTTACTTCTAAAATTTGATCGATAGTTATATCTTGATAAAACGGATCGTATTTTGGTGTAATTGTTTCTTCTCCAACTCCATAATTGAATGGTAAATTGACACCCCATTTTTTTGGTAGCAATTGTCCTAAATTTAAATTTGCAACCATGTCGTATTGAAAAACATCTTCTCGACTACGTTCATTAGGACCTTCTTCTAAACTTCCAAAACCTATAGTGCTCATTCTTGTAGTTGCAGAAACACGCGCAAAATCTGCCACGTTAGCGTCTAAACTTGCAACAACTGCATAACCACCTTTATTATCCATCTCGGACATACGTAATTCGTTAAACCAAACTTCGCCTCGCAACGGAGCACTGCTGTTTTTATTTTTTAAACCTACCATTATAGTTCTAACCAATCCAAAATTAGGATTTCCTTTTATACCAATAGTTAAACGATCGCTGTCGGAACCTAATTCAGCTTCGTTTAAAAATGAAATTCCATTTACATCTTGTGTTAAACCTGTATTATTAATTGATAGAATTTTTAATTTTGTTAAAAGTGCTAATGGCACTTCTATTTCGTTTTCTACTGGCCAAATTTCTTCGGGGATAGTTGCTCCTTCTGCAGTTACTTTTAAAGGTATTTCTACTTGATAAAAGTTTTCAGTAAAGTCGTTACCAAATCGAATAAAAGCAGTTAACTCATCGTCTTGCAAAGGCGCTAACTCGCCATTAAAAGAAGGCAAAGCTTCGGCATGTAAAAACATACGTAGTTTTTTAAACTGACGCATATCTACATTTACATTTTTAAAAACACCACGAGAATCATCTTTTTCTAAACCATGAACAAATGTACCTAACTTGTCGTAAACACGTAAAGACAGCGATTGTTCGTTTTGATTGATAATGGTGTTGTTGTTTATTAATTGTTCTCTTACAACACCCGGTGGTGTAACATAAGGGATTGGATTTCTGTTTGTGTTTTCTAAAATATTAACCGATGTAATGTCAAAACCTGTATTGTCATCATCCGTGTCTGGATCGTTAGCATCTAATGTACTTGTAAAACGACGCCAGTCTCCACGTACTAAGTCTAAGGCACCAAAACGAAGTGTAACGGGCGACTTAAAACCTGTAATATACATTCGCATAAAACGAATGGAACGCATATCGTTTATATTACCAACTTTATTTACATCTGTAAATTCCTGAATAGGAATTTTATATTGTATCCATCTTGCTTTACCTATGGTTGCATTAGGTAATTCTACAGCATCATCTACACGAACATCAGTTATGAAATTTTGTCCAATAGGTACACCATTATCTGGGTAATAATTTAAAAACACTTCATATTTAAAATAGGCATTTATAGTATTCATAGTGTTATCTCTATTAACGTCTTCAACATCGGGTAATGTATTATTACCGCGGTTATTGTTTGTTACATCAACAGGCGAATTTCCCTGAACTCCATTGTACTTTTTATATCTATCTAAAATACCTCCTTCGGCTTCTAAATAAAACTGATAATTGTCGTTAGAAGGATCTTCGTAACCACTGTAAGGAGAAAATTTTTGTGCTTCTAAAGCATCGTTTAAACCATCAAACCCTAAATCTTGTACGGCTCTATTGTCATTATTTGTATCGAAAGCATATACTAAAGATTGAGATGCGGGAATATTTCCCCAGTTAGAAGAGTAAGTTGGTGTATTAGAACCGGCTTCGGGCAAACCATTTTCATAAAGTTTTCTTCCGTCTTTTAAAACATCTTCAGATATTTCTCCAAGATTAATTACTAACCTTCCTTTTTCCGAAGGGTCTAAAACCTCAGCAGCTTGACCATAAAAAGGATCCATTATCCAAAACTGCACATATTCTACGTTGGCTTGTTCAAAATTAGTAGAATTGATGCTTCGCATAATTCCACCCCAGTTTTCCAAAGCTTCTAAATCTGAAAACTCACCCGTGGCAGCAATATTTGGATTAAAATTATAAATACCTCTTTCTTTTGGATAATACGAAAGGTCTAAAGTATTTACAACTGTAGATTGTCCTTGAGCTATATCTAAATTTGGAAACAATTCACTATTAAAAACACGTCTTGTTGCGTTTAAAGATAAATCGTCGTTAGTAATACCGTTTGGTCTTTGAGTATAAAACAAAGGGTCTATGCTGTACCAATTTAAACGAGCTCTTTTATAGCCTATAGAAATATCGTCTGTAGGTGATTCGGTATTGTCATTTACTCCATCAAAATTACCCTCAATCGGCACACTAGAATGAGTCCAAGCCAAAGGCGATCGCATATCAATTGTAGTTTGCGAACCTTCAAAGTCGTCAACATAAACCGTTGCTTCTCCGTTAAATTGGTCTGCCTTAGATGCTCCAGGTTTTAAATAAGCTACTTCTCCTCTAAAAGCCATGTTCGATTCTACATCGGTATCTATATTAGGTAATTTATTTACCCAACGTGTTAAAAAAGGTAGTTTTTGAGTGTAAATAGTATTTAAACCAAAAATAGAATTATTAACCGATTCTTGCCCGTAATTAGACTTTACTGTAAATGGACGTTCGGACATACGAAGATATGTTGCTCCTAATAAGAAGTTTTCGCTAAATTTATGTTCTACGTTAACACCAAAAAATCGTCTGGTTTGCTGTCCAAATGCCTGGTTGTTTTCTACTGAAATATCAATTGGAGTATTAGACGATTGTAACGAAGGATCTAATATATTTACTCTTCCTGCCTGATAATTAACCGTATAATCTACTCCTTCTACCAATAATCTACCACCTGCTGTAACAACAACAGATCCAGGAGGAATATTAAATGCACCGATAGAAATTCCATCTCCACCCGTTGATTTAAAACGTCCTTTTAACTGAAACTTATTCTTTTCGCTTTCTTGTAATGCAGCTGCTTGTGTTGATTTGTATAAATTTCTAAATACGTATTTAGCCTGGTTTTCATTATACGAACCGTTAGTTCCATTTGCTGGCGGCACATCATAATCTTCGGCTGGATTACCAATGTCTTTTAATTTACTAAATAAGTGACTACCAAAAGGCTCTACGGTTGTAAATATAATACGCCCATTTTGCTGATCCACTGTTAGTCCAGGTATAAAGTCGAAGAAACCATCTCCTCCTTGTTGTGGGTCGTTGGTATAATTTAATTTATCTACGTTTAACACTTTTAAAAGGGGTGTGTCTTTTACATCGGCAGGTAAATCTACGGCAGTTACTGACGCTTTAGTAATATAATTAATTGGCGAAGGATCGGTGTACATTATATTGAACTTAAAATCCTCTTGTTCTAATTGAAATGCACCCGGAATTTGATAAATATTTTTCATCATTAAATCCCAAGCTGGTTCTTCAACATTTACAAGATTACCCTTAAGCATTTTTAAAATTAAAGCCTGTGTTTGTGGTAAATTTATAGAGGTATCTACTTGAGTAGATTCCACACCATCTGTACCAAATTCACCAACCTGATACACCTCATCACCAATAGTATATTGAAATGCAACTGCTAATACCTCGTCATTTGCTAAGCGTTGACGTAATGAAATATAACCCAATTGTGGGTGATAGGTAAATTCAGACTCTGTTAACTTCCTTGCATTTTCTAGCTTAGCATAATCGGTTCCTTCGTTAATGTTAGAAATATTAAATCCGTTATTTACTAAAGCTATATCTCTAATTTGCGAATTTAAAAAGTTAGAGCCAATAAGGTTAGGATCAAACTTATTGTTTTTATTGTCAGTAGGAGAATTTGTTAAAACATTAAAAAAACCAGGATCAGTAACACCAACTATTTGGTCGGTTGGCAGGTCGGTTAAATCAGCTTCTCCTAAATCTTGAAGTGCTACAATATTCCTAAGGTTATTTTCTGTACTACTTATTCTGTTTTGCTTGTTTGTTATCCAAACTTCTATTCTGGTTATTTGAACTCTACTATTTATAAAAGGATACTGTTGTAGAGCTTTATCGTATTTATTTCTAAAATATTGAGATAAAAAATAATGGCGGTCTGCATCGTAATCAAGTGCAAACATTTCAAAATCTTGAAGCGTTCCGCCACCCTGAGTAGCAACAGATCGGGTTTGCGATTTTTGTTCCGAAAACACGGCAGAAACGGTTGTTTTACCAAATTGCAATTCGGTTTTTACACCAAATAAACTTTGAGCACCTCTTATTAAGGAATTAGACAATGGAAAACTAACGTTACCAACTTCTAATTTCTTTAAAATATCATCTTCTTGCCCTTCTACCGAATTTCCAAATTCTAATTTTACAAGGTTTTGAAACGCAAAAGTAGATTCGGTATCGTAATTTATATTTACACCTAAACGTGTACCTACTTTACCTTGTAAACCAACCGAAATTCGTTGATCAAAATCAAAAGCAGTGGTTTTTCTATTTCGAGGCGAAAACGAAGGATTATCT
This sequence comes from Flavobacterium sp., assembly GCA_965662615.1. GTDB lineage: Bacteria > Bacteroidota > Bacteroidia > Flavobacteriales > Flavobacteriaceae > Flavobacterium. The sequence goes on along the minus strand of CBFIIG010000012.1, from coordinate 6,455 downwards.
TGTTTGGTATAGCGCACTCCTAAATCAACGGCTAAAGTACCGTTTGGTTTTATGTCAATTTCATTACTACCAAAAAGAGTTTCAAAAAATTTAGAATTCACATAATACTTTGGTAAAAGGTTACGTTGGGCTTCGGCAGAGCCATCCTTTTTACCGTCTATGGCTGCTGATTTTTCTTGATAATAATCTCTAATTTTTTCTCTTAAAACCAACTCATTATATTGCTTTGGTGTTAAAATTAAAGGCCAATTTACGTTAAACCCATTTGCTGTGTTAGTATATAAATATCGGTTTGTATTAGGATCGTAAGTATAAGCTTCAACAACACTTTTGGGGTTTGGAAGTTCTAACTTTCCTAAGTCCACTCCATTTTTTATAGAGTCTTGTTCGGTTGGGTTTTGCGAATATAATTTAGCACTAAATAAAAAAAGGATAAAGAAACCTAATGAAATTAGTCTATTATTTGTATGAAATATTTTTTGTAGTATCAAGATTTATAAATTTTTTAAAGCTTGTTTTATAATGTTTTCAACTGTAGCATCTGGATTTTCTCTGCAAAATTTATCTATTACCTTTTCGGCAGACTTTCGTGCAAAACCTAACACCTCCAAAGCAGATAACGCTTCTTCTTTATTTGTATTGTTCGAAAAAGTAGAAACTTCCTCTAAATTGTATATTTTAAGCACTTTATCTTTTAAATCTAAAATAACACGCTGAGCCGTTTTGGCTCCAATACCTTTTATGGACTGAACTGTGGCTACGTCATTAGATGCTATTGCCTGAATAATTTGTTCTGGCACTAAAGACGAAAGCATGGTTCGTGCAATATTTGCACCTATACCAGATACAGATATCAAGAGTTTAAAAAGTTCTCGCTCTTGTTTTTCCATAAAACCATAAAGCGTATGCGAATCTTCTTTAACTTGTAAGTACGTATAAAGCTGCAATAACTCCTCATTTGGAAGCAAAGAAAATGTATGTAATGATATGTTTATTTCATATCCCATGCCCTGACAATCTATAATTACATAGGTCGGATTTTTTTCTACTAATCTTCCTTTAATGTGAGTTATCATATATTACTTTTTCATTTGTTTAACTTTACGCTGCTTTTCTTGCGCATCTACCACTGCAACTGCCGTCATGTGAACCATTTCCTCAACACTTGCCCCCAACTGAAATATGTGTACCGGCTTATCTAAACCTAACATAATTGGACCTATTGAATCGGATTGATTTAGTTCTTTCAGCATTTTATAAGTGATATTAGCCGAATCTAAATTAGGGTAAATAAGTGTGTTTACTTTTTTGTTTGCTAATTTAGAAAACGGAAACTTGCTTTTTAATAATTCGCCGTTTAAAGCAAAATCCGTTTGCACTTCCCCATCTACAATTAAATCGGGGTAATATTTATGAAGATAGGCAACAGCTTCTCTTATTTTTTTTGGGTTTTCATGTTGGGAAGATCCAAAATTTGAATACGAAACCATGGCAATTACTGGCTCCATACCAAACATTCGAACAGTTTTTGCAGTCATTAATGCAATTCGAGCTAAATCATCAGCAGAAGGGTTAGGATTAATAGCTGTGTCTGCTAAAAATATAGGACCTCTTTTGGTCATCATCATATTTGTAGTTGCTATTTTTGTAACACCTGGTGCTTTATCTACCATTTCTATTACTGGCTTAACAACCGAAGGGTAACTTCTAGAATACCCAGTAACCATAGCATCTGCTTCGCCTAAATTAACCATCATTAAACCAAAATAATTACGCTCACGCATCCATTTTTCGGCATCAAATTGAGTCATTCCTCGTCGCATTCTACTTTTCCAAAAGACTTCTGCATAACGTTTTCTTCTTTCGTCTTCCTCCTTAGATTTTGGATCAATTATTTCAATATCATCATCAAAACCAATTTCTAATTTTAGCTCTTCTATAATTTCTCTATTCCCTAACAAAACAGGAATTGTTATGCCTTCTTCATGTGTAATTTGAGCTGCTTTTAATACGTCTAAATGATCTGCTTCGGCAAAAACTACCCTTTTGGGTGCTGTTTTAGCTCGGTTCATCAACAAACGGATTAATTTATTATCGCTACCTAAACGGTCTAATAAATCATCGGCATACTTATCCCAGTCGGTTATTTCTATTTTAGCCACTCCCGATTCCATTGCTGCTTTTGCAACTGCTGGCGGAACAACAGCAATTAACCTTGGATCGAAAGGTTTTGGAATTATATAATCTCTACCAAAAACAAGTTTAGTTTCGCCATAGGCAATATTTACCTGTTCTGGAACTGGAGATTTTGCTAATTCGGCTAAAGCCTTAACAGCTGCCATTTTCATGGCTTCATTAATTTTTGTTGCTCTAACGTCTAAAGCACCTCTAAAAATATAAGGAAAACCAAGTACGTTATTCACTTGGTTAGGAAAATCCGAACGGCCTGTTGCCATAATAATATCATCTCTGGTATCAACAGCAACCTGATATTCTATTTCGGGTACTGGGTTTGCCATTGCAAAAACAATAGGATCATTGTTCATGGTTAACAACATTTCTGGTGTAAGCACATTTCCAACTGAAAGTCCTAAAAACACATCGGCATTTTTTATGGTTTCTTTTATTGAAGTTGGCTCACAACTTTTAGCATATTTACGCTGTAAATCAGATATGTCTTCCCTGCATTCTGTAATCATTCCGTCTTTATCAAACATATAAATATTTGAAGGTTTTACACCTAAAAGCACGTATAAATTTGCACAAGCTAATGCAGCAGATCCTGCGCCAGAAACTACTATTTTAACTTGTGTAATGTCTTTTTCTGCTAATTCTAAGGCATTTAATAAAGCTGCAGAAGAAATAATAGCTGTACCGTGTTGGTCATCGTGCATCACCGGTATGTCTAGTTCTTCAACTAAACGTCTTTCAATTTCAAAAGATTCGGGTGCTTTTATATCTTCTAAATTAATTCCACCAAAAGTAGGCGCAATATTTTTAACCGTTTGTATAAAAGCTTCAATATCTTTTGTTCCTACTTCAATGTCAAAAACATCAATATCGGAAAATATTTTAAACAGTAAACCTTTACCCTCCATTACGGGTTTTGATGCTTCTGGACCAATATCGCCCAAGCCCAAAACCGCTGTTCCGTTAGTTATTACAGCTACTAAATTACCTTTTGCAGTATATTTATATACATTATTAACGTCTTTTGCAATTTCTAAACATGGTTCTGCAACACCAGGGGAATAAGCCAATGACAGATCGCGTTGCGTGGCATATTTTTTTGTAGGCACAACCTGTATTTTACCTGGTGTAGGTTTTGCATGGTATAAAAGTGCTTCTCTTCTTTTGGATTCGTTACGCATAAAAATAGTAATTGTCTTAACCTACAAAGATAAAATTTCGATTGAAACAAAAAAATTTTAAGAGTACAGATTATTTAATGCATTTTTCATTTAAAATAATGATTTAATAAAGTATAAAAAAAGAGCCCGATTTCTCGCGCTCTTTTCTACTGTTTTAAGTTTTATAAAAATTACATTTTATAAATAAACCCAAGGTTTACTGAAGCTCAGTTGCATCTTCTAAAGAAATACCTTTATAACCTACGAATACTTGAAATGCTTCTGCATTGTAACCAACTTTTGGTTGGTAGTACAAACCACCAACATTATTGTCTGAAGCTCCAATTGCATAACCTAAATCTAGACCTGCAAAAACACTATCTGTTAACAAATACTTTGCAGAAGCTGCTACTGGAATAAAACTAATAGCTTGATTTTCTTGAGTAATTGAACCTAAAGGACCCAAATCAACAGTGCTTTTTTTACCAGAAAACGTTGTGTATCCTACTGCTATACCAGCAGAAAACTTATCGTCAACACTCCACATATACGCTGCATCTATACCTACATTTAGCGAATGATAATCTTATACATCTGCCATAGGTAAACCCAAGTGAGCGCCAAATGTTAATGCTCCTTCTTGTGCATTAGAAAGGTTAAATACAAATAATGCTACTGCTGCGAAAATTAATTTTTTCATTGTTTTAAAAAATTTTTAGTTATTGTTTTAATGTTGTTTGTTTAAAAAAACAGAAGCAAATGTATTTTAAAAACAAAAAAACATATAAAAAATCCGACGAACTACCTTTTTAAAGTAAAATGTCCTTTTAATAAGCGACCATCACTTAATTCTATGGTGTACCAATAATCTGTAGAAGGCAATTGATGACCGTTAAATGTGCCGTCCCAACCGATATCGTTGGCATACATTTGTTTTAAAACCTTACTGAAACGGTCAAAAATAATCACTTTTGCGTGTTGAGGCAGGAAAGAATTGGCATTAACTAAGTTCCAATAATCATTAATTCCGTCGCCATTGGGTGTAAAGTAATTGGGAATTTGAACTACAATAATGTCTTCTGTAACTATGCTACAATCAAATTCATCTTGTACATAAACAGTATAAAACCCAGGTGCTACGTTATTAAATTCAGAAGAAGCTTGATAATTTGTACCATCTAAACTGTACAAATAACTGCCCGCACTTGCCATAAAAACAGATACGGAATTAACATCCATTAAATCTTCCACTTCTACCCTATCAATTATTGGTATTGGAATAGCCTCTACCGTAATAGTTCTTGTGGACTCGCAACCATTTATAGAAGTAGCCACAACGGTGTAAACTCCAGCTTCGGAAGCCAAATAAAACGTAGTAGTTGCACCAATAATTGGAACGCCATTAAAACTCCACTGGTACGTGTATAAATTAGCCAAAGTAGGATTTACTAATTCGGCTCTTATAACAATATAAGCATCAGCGGGTTCGCTGCAAAGTGGGAGTGTTTCGTCTGGCACAAAATAAGGAGTGTCATAAATAAACAATTCAAAAGGCGCAATGGAAAAACAATTGTTTTGGTTTACAACCTTAACAAAAAGTGTGTGCTGTAAATCTTCTAACCAATAATTAGTTGCATCTGCAATAGCATTTTGATTATTTTGAGCATCAAATTGACTTTCGTAAAATGTTAATGAAGCACTTGCAGTACCTGTATCTAAGCTATTCAAATTAAAAAACGCACCCAAATAAATAGCTTCACTGCATGCTGTAAGTTGTAAATTCGTGTTTAAAATAGGACTTTCGTATAACTCGATTTGTATTTCTTCTATAGCTAAACATAAACTGTTTTCTGCTCTAATAAAAATAGAGTTACTCCCTATTTGTAGCTGATAATTTGTATTTATGGCATTAATATTATTTTGTGCATCGGTTAAATTTTCAAAAAAACTAAAATTTAAAATTTCGTTTCCTGTATAAATTTGAGTTAAATAATCGTTCAAGTCAACAACTGGCAGTGTTGTAAAGTCCGATTCGCAAAAAGAATCTACAACTGTATTGAGTACCAAAGGCGAAAGAGTAACATTAAATGATGAAATTTGAAAACAACCTGTTATGTCGTGTTCATTTCTAATATAATAAACACCATCACTCACTGGTTGATTTCCAATTATTGGGTTAATCGCCGTATTTGCATCTGTAAGAGAATTGTAATACGTTAACCCAAAGTTAGAAGTACCCGCCAAATAATCCGCAGAATGAATTGAAAAATCATAAAATTCTAAACCATCTTCTTCTGGGTCGCAAAGAGAAATATCTTGGTAAATAGGAAAATTTTCAACTAAAAAAGGATCTTGAACAATTGCTGTACCCGTCCAAGTGATAGAGAAAGGAGCATTACCAATAGGTCTATCTAAAACAATAAAATAACTTTCGCCAGCTAATACACTAAAATTTTGCACATAACTGTCTCCATCTGGACCTGGGCCCTCGCTAATATCTGTAGCTGTATCGTTAATCCCTGTTGTATTATAGGTTAAACCAGCCATTAATGGATTGGTGGTTGAGCAGCGCAAGGGCGTTCCTAAATTATCGCAAGTAGCGTCAGAATCATATACCCAAAAATCATAATCTTCAACTAAATTGGCACTTTGTGGCGTAATATCAAAACCAAAAGTTCCACTCTCGTAAATAGTTACTCGCAACCAAATGGAATGATTTTCGCCGCTACTACATGCGTTTTGAGCGACTTCTTGAATGGCTCCAGGACCATTAACATCTAATGTCAAAGTTTGATTAGAACAAATTTGAATATAATTTACACAATCATTTGGTTCGCCTTGGGCTAAGCCCTTGCAAACAACTAATAAAAAGAATAAAAAAAGTAGATTTAATTGCATTATAGTACAAATAAGTAATCAAATATACGGAAAAAAATGGGTTATAATAATATATTAAGTTTATAAGAAAATTCTTTTAATGTAGCAGTTGTTATTATTAGTATGAACTCAATATTAGAACGTAAAGCATTAATATTTGAAAAAAAACCGAAACACAACTGTTTCGGTTTAAAATATACATTGAAAAAAATTAGAATAACCCACCTT
>CBFIIG010000011.1:0-25505 GCA_965662615.1 Flavobacterium sp. | reverse complement strand
ATATTTTTTTATTACATTTGTATAAATAATTATTGTTAAAAATGAATTTATTAGATTATTATCCAAGAATTACAGAAGAAAAAATTGCTTTACTTTCTTTAGGAATTTCATCACGCAATTATAGTCATTGGAAAAGCGAAGAACTTGTTTATTTACCTGTCCATAGCGATTTAAAAATAGCAGTTGATAAAAATGAAGAAAAGCGTAAGAAAGTACTATTGAATATCGTAGATGCTTTTTGGCTTTTGATGGTTAAAGAACTTCGTGAATTAAATGTAAGCTTTAATGTTATAAAATTGGTTAAAGAAGTTATGTATACAGATATTGATTTTCAATCGGAAATTAATAAGTTAGGTAAAGAAGCTTTGATAGAATCTGTTTTATCAAAATTATCTATTGAACAGAAGAAAAAAATTGAGCCACTTACAAAGGATGATAGTTTTTTTTCTTTGATCTTAAGTATTTTTAAAAAAGAAGAATCATCTGTTTACAAAAATATAGGAGGTTTTGTTTATAATCTATTGATTCAGAAATCTGCTATACATTTAATTTTAAAAAAAGAAGAAGATAATGGGATAGCTATTTCATTTAGACTTTTAGAAAAAAATAGTTCAGTTGAAAAAATAAATAATTATCAAAAAGAGCTAAACAACCTCTACTTTAATAATTCTGTTATAAGTATTGCTTTAGGTCCTTTGTTGCAACAAATTTTCACAGATCAAAAGTGGGACAAACATACTTTTTACTATGAATTGTTTAATAGTAATGAACAAAAAATAATAGAAGCGCTTAATGATGATTCATGCAAAGAAATTAAAGTTACAAAACACAATTCGGGAGATGCTACTTTAAACCTCACATTTGAAAATAATTTAAAAGATGAAATGGCTAAACAAGTTAGAAAAATTTTAGGTCTTAAGGAGTATGAAAAAATGGAAGTAACCTATAGAAACAATTCGCATTTAGTTGTAAAGAACACACGAAAGGAAATAATAAAAAAACAATAGAAATAAATAGTCCTAAGTAGCCCTTAGCACTTCATTAAAAAACAGATAAAAACAAGTAGTGCTTACTTCTTTTTTCTACCATATAAAACAATGGAATTAGAAAAAGCAAAACAAATTCTTAACACATCAAATGATTTAAACTTAATGGATAAGGAAATTACGCAACTTATCTATTTTTTTGAGGTAATTGCCCAAATAACTATTAATAACGTTTTAAAAGAAAGAAAAAATGAATAACGTACTACTTTATGTTCGCGTATCCACAGACGAGCAAGCTGATAAAGGATATTCATTGCGAGACCAAGAGCAGAAGTTATTAAGCTATTGCCAAATGAATAATTTAAATGTTTTAGGTATTTACAAAGAAGATTATTCTGCTAAGTCATTTAAACGTCCTGAATTTAAGAAGCTTTTGGACTTTTGTAAAAAGAATAAAAGAAACATTAATCAATTGTTGTTTATAAAATGGGACCGTTTTTCAAGAAATACGGCTGAATCATATATGATGATTTCAAATTTTAATGCACTTGCGATAAAAGTAAATGCAATAGAACAGCCTCTTGATATGACTATTCCAGAACAGGGTCTAATGTTAGCGGTTTACTTGTCCATACCAGAGGTAGAAAACCATAGAAGGTCACTTAATGTTATATCGGGAATGAGAAGAGCTTTAAAAGAGGGTAGGTACACAGGAAGCGCTCCAAAAGGTTATTCAAAAGTAAAAGACCAATCCAAAAAACCTATTTTAGTTCCAAATGCAGATGCTGCTTTAATCCAAGAAACATTTGAATTAATGAGTACGGGAGTTTTTACTCAAAAACAAGTAATGGTAAAAATGAATGCGAAAGGCTTAAAGACAAGTAAAACTCCTTTTTCCATGTTATTGAGAAACCCTATTTACTATGGAGCTATTTTTATTAAAGCATACAATGATGAAGTAGAAACGACAATACAAGGAATTCATGAGCCAATTATCACTAAAAGATTATTTGATGATGTGCAAGATGTATTGAATAAGAAAAGAAAAGACTTTCATATCAATAGAAAGAAGCAGAACCCAAAATTTCCTTTAAGAGGCTTTTTAAGGTGTCCTAAATGCAATAATTCGCTAACAGCAAGTACTTCTAAAGGAAGAACGAAACACTATGATTATTATCATTGTATTAGTCCGTGTAAAGGGCGTTATAAAATAGAAGATGCAGATTTATGGATTTCTAGTTTTTTTAAAGCTATTGACTTTAATAATGCTATAAAACCTTTGTTTCAAGATATAGTCAAGGAAAAATTAAATAATAAATTTGAAGCAAAGAAGTTGGGTCCAAAACATTATGAAAACGTTAAAAACATAAAGCTTAAAATAGAAAAATTACACGATATGTATATTGACGGTGAAATAGAGAAAAAGGATTATTTAAGCACCAAATTTAGATATCAAAACATTTTAGAAGAATTAAGAAATAAAGAAACAAATTCAATAGACCAAAAAGATATTTTAAAGCTATATAATAACGCAATAAATAAATTAGATGGATTGAGTCTAAGCTATACTAATGCTACTATTGAAGAGAAAAGGTTATTAATTGGTTCGATATTTCAAAATCAAATCTATTTCGAAAATAAAAAAGTTCGAACCACAGATTTAAATCCATTTATTGTTAAAATAGCGAGTATTAACAGTACTTACCAAGGTATAAAAAAATGGGACAAGTCTAAAAAAATAGAGTTGTCCCATGAAGTAGAGAGGATGGGATTCGAACCCACGATGCAGTTGCCCACATACAAGCTTTCCAGGCTTGCTCTTTAAACCACTCAGACACCTCTCTAGTTTGTGTCAAAAAAAAAGACTTTCAAAATTTGAAAGTCTTTGTGGGCGATGAGGGGTTCGAACCCCCGACCCCCTCGGTGTAAACGAGGTGCTCTGAACCAGCTGAGCTAATCGCCCGTAATAAGCTATTGCTTAATTGCGAGTGCAAATATAAGGTTGTATTTTATATTTACAAGTATTTTTTAATAAAAATTACTCTTTTTTTATATTTTCTAAAACCGCTCGGTTTTCAAAATTTATAACCGATAAAGTAATGTCTTGATTTTGAGAAGTTTTACCTTCTATTATATAAAGTTTACCTCTTTTATAGGGTTTGTTGCTTTTAGAAAAATCTACATCACCATATTTTAAGGTATTTTTAATATCGTCTAAATTCACCCATTTTTCTTCTAATGTTGCTTGTGCTACGCTGTCTATGTCGAATGGTTTTTTGCGAATGTCTTGTAATACTCTGCAATTTGGGAAATAGCAAAATTCAACTCCAGAAGCTTCGGCTTTGCTTTGTAAAAATTGCGTAACAAAATAAACACCTAACATTAGGCCAATTAGGTAATAGGCAAGTTTAAATTTAAATTTCATGCTTTTTAAAAGTTTTCACAAAGGTAAGCATTGTTGACTGATTTTGTTTTAAAACAAAAAGAAATTTACGTCCTGAAATGGCAATGAAAACCAATCGGCTATGCCTTTATTAGTTATCAAACCTTGGTAGGAGTAGAGACCGTTTTTTAAACCAGCATTGCAACGTATAGCATCTTCTATACCACCGTCTTCGGCAATTTGCAACAAAATAGGCGTTAGTATATTACTAATGCTTATTGATGCCGTTTTGGAGTATCTAGAAGGAATATTTGGTACACAATAGTGAATTACATTATTTTTTAAAAATGTAGGTTTTTCGTGGGTTGTAATTTCCGATGTCTCAAAACAACCACCAGAATCGATGCTTACATCTACAATTACAGCTCCTTTTTTCATGTGTTCTACCATGGTTTCGGTTACTACAATTGGAGTACGGTTTTTACCTCGCATAGCTCCAATGGCAACATCGCACCTGCGTAACGATTTTAAAACCAATTTGGGTTGTAAAGTTGCTGTAAATATGCGTTGGTTTAGGTTGTTCTGTAATCGTCTTAGTTTTGTAATGTTATTGTCAAAAACCTTTACACTTGCACCCAAGCCAAGAGCGGTTCTTGCAGCATATTCGGCAACTGTTCCTGTTCCAAAAATCACTACTTCTGTGGGTGGAACACCTGTAATGTTTCCAAATAACAAGCCTTTGCCAATGTTTTGGTTTATCATTAATTCAGAGGCTATAAGTATGGAAGCAGTTCCTGCAATTTCCGAAAGTGATTTTACAGCCGGGTAAGAACCCTGTTCGTCTTTTATTAATTCATAAGCCAAAGCATTGATCTTCTTTTTTGCCAAGGCTTCAAAATAGGCTTTGTTTTGTGTTTTAATCTGTATAGCAGAAAGCAGTAAGGTTTTCGGATTTAATAATGCAATTTCATCTAAAGTAGGCGGTTCTACTTTTAAAATAATAGGGCATTTCCATACTTTTTCGGTGTCTTTTGTAATGGTTGCACCAGCTTCTGCATATTCTTTGTCTGTAAAACTAGAGCTTTCGCCTGCGCCAGCTTCTATCATAACTTCATGCCCATGCATAATAAATGTAGTTACAGCGTCTGGTGTCAGGCAAATACGTCTTTCTTGGTAAGCTGTTTCTTTAGGTATTCCTATAAATAGTTTTCCTTTTTTTTTCTCAACAGCCAACTTTTCTTCTTGTGGTAAAAGTTCTTGTTCCGAGAAAGGACTAAAATGTGCCATTTGATAGTAAATTTTGTACCAAGATAAGCATATTTATTAATTTTTAAAATTATTAATTATAAAGACTCAGTTTTCGAGTGGTTTCATCTATAATTTCAATATGAATTTGCGCGTGGTCTAAAGGAATTAAGTTAGGTGTTTTCTCTGGCCATTCTATTAAACACCATTCCCCCGAATAAAAATACTCGTCAATACCCAATTGGTATGCGGTTTCTTCGTCTTCTAAACGGTATAAGTCAAAGTGATAAACGGTTTCGTTGCTTTCGGTTTTATATTCGTTTACATAACCAAAAGTAGGGCTCGCCGTATTTTCCGATACACCCAATTGCTTTACTATTTCTTTTATTAAAGTGGTTTTACCTGCACCCATTTCGGCCTTAAAAATAAGTACTTTTTTAAGTTGTGGTGTAGCTAGTATTTGCGAAACTATTTGAGGTAATTCCGTTAAATTATAAACTGTATTTTTCATTTTATTTGGGGTTAAATGTTAGAAACGGCACTATCATTTCTTCTAACGAAATTCCACCGTGTTGGTAGCTATTTTTATAGTAATTAACATAATGGTTAAAGTTGTTTACATACGCCAAAAACAAGTCGTTCTTTGCAAATATATACGAGCTAGACATGGTTATTGCTGGTAAGCCTATTTTTTTTGGGTCTTTTACAGCCATCACGTCTTTGTTTTCGTAGGTTAAGCTTTTACCTGTTTTGTATCGTAAGTTTAAAGAAGTGTTTCTGTCGCCAATAACTTTAGACGGATTTTTACAATTAATAGTTCCGTGGTCAGTGGTTAAAATAAGTTTAAAGCCTAATTTTTGTGCTTGTTGAATCATTTCTAAAAGTGGCGAATTTTTAAACCAACTATTTGTTAATGAGCGGTATGCTTTGTCGTTAGAAGCCAATTCTTTTACCACTTCCATTTCGGTTTTGGCATGCGAAAGCATATCTACAAAATTGTACACAATTGTAGTAAGCTCATTGTCTTTTAAACCTTTAAAATTATCAGCTAGTTTTTTACCGTCTTTAAAATTGGTTATTTTATAGTATTCTTGTTTTATAGGCAAGCCAATGCGTTTTAATTGCTCGGTTAAAAACTCGGCTTCGTATAAGTTTTTTCCACCATCATCGGTGTCGTTTTTCCAATAGTTTGGGAATTGTTTTTCCATTTCTAAAGGGGTCAAGCCTGAAAAAATTGCATTACGTGCGTATTGTGTAGCCGTTGGTAAAATAGCATAATACGCATTTTCTTTTTCTAAAGTATAATGTTGATTCACAATGCTCTCAAACGATTTCCATTGGTCGTATCGTAAATTATCGATAACTAAAAATAGAATAGGCGCTTCTTTTTTTCGAATCTCTGGAGCTACCCATTCGTTAAATATCTCGTGAGAAAGTAATGGTTTTTCATTTGTGCTAGTAAACCAGCTTTCGTAATTTTTTTCAATAAATTTTCCAAACTGAATGTTGGCTTCTTGCTTCTGACTTTCTAAAATTTCCATCATGGCAGGTGCGTTCGAATTTTCCAATTCCAATTCCCAAAAAATTAGCCTTTTATAACATTCAACCCAACCTTCGAAACTGTTTATACTGCCCATTTCCATGGCTATATTTCTAAACTCTTTTTGATAGTCTAAATTTGTTTTTTCCGAAATTAAACGGTTGTGGTCTAAATTCTTTTTTAACGAAAGTAATATCTGATTTGGATTGACAGGTTTTATTAAATAATCGGCAATTTTAGAGCCAATAGCTTCTTCCATTATATATTCTTCCTCACTTTTGGTAATCATAATCATAGGAACAGAAGATTTAATTTCCTTAAGTTCCGACAGAGTTTCTAAACCCGAAAGTCCAGGCATGTTTTCATCTAAAAAAACAACATCAAAATTGGTTTCTTCAAATAAATCTATGGCATCTCTACCATTATTACATGTGGTTACTAAATAGTCTTTTTTCTCTAAAAATAAGATGTGTGGCTTTAGTAAATCAATTTCATCATCAACCCAAAGTATGTATATTTTTTTCATGTTCTGTATTTGTGTGCAAATTAAATAATCTTTGTGTAAAAGAGTATTAAAATAAATATAAAGTTTAGTGGCAATGGTAATCTTTAAAAGCGATTGATTTCAAATTCTAATTTCTTATTTTTGTAAAAATTACTTTTGTGAAAACCACCAACAAGCTTAAAATATTTAACGATCCTATTTATGGATTTATTACAATTCCCAACACTTTAATTTTCGATTTAATTCAGCACCCGTATTTTCAGCGTTTGCGAAGAATTTCTCAAATGGGAATGTCATATATGGTTTATCCTGGGGCGCATCATACCCGTTTTCATCATGCGTTGGGCTGTATGCATTTAATGCAAAAAGCAGTTGCAACATTACGTTTTAAAGGTACTATTATTTCAGATGATGAAGAAAATGCACTTTATATTGCCATTTTATTGCACGATATGGGTCATGGCCCTTTTAGTCATGCCATGGAGCGCAGCATTGTAGAAGAAGTGCATCACGAAGAACTTTCTTTATTGTTTATGCAAAAGCTAAATGAACAATTTAAGGGTGCTTTATCTATGGCAATTGATGTTTTTACAGGTAAATATCCTCGTAAATTTATGCATCAACTTATTTCTAGCCAGTTAGATATGGATCGAATGGATTATTTGCGTAGAGATAGTTTTTACAGTGGTGTAGAAGAAGGAAAGATAAACAGTGAACGCCTTATACAAATGATGCAAGTGAAAGATGATTTGCTTGTTATTGAAGAAAAAGGGATTTTTTCTGTAGAAAAATTTCTAGTTGCGAGACGTTTAATGTATTGGCAAACCTATTTGCATAAAACGGGCGTTTTGGCAGATGAACTACTTTCTAAAATTTTAAAACGTGCCAAAGATTTATTTCAAATGGGTATTTCAATTGAGGTGAGTCAGTCGTTGCGTTTTTTTATAGAGAATAAAGTGAGTTTAACCGATTTTAATTCGGAAACTTTAAACCATTTTGCGCAATTAGACGATGTTGATGTAATGTCTTTAATAAAGTCAGGTCAATTTCATTCAGATTTTGTTTTAAGCGCACTTTGTAAAATGATAATTAATCGTGATTTACCTAAAATAGCCGTTTTAGACGAAAAAATAAAGAAAGAAGAATTAGAAAATTTAAAACTAAAAACCTGTCAGCTGCATGCAATTTCTAAAGAAGATGCGGCTTATTTTGTGTTTAAAGGAAAGCTAAAAAATCAAGCCTATAATAAGCTAAGTGAACCCATTCATATATTAAAAAAATCGGGTGAAATTGTAGATATTTTAGAGATGGAAGACCAAAAGCATTTAAAATTATTGGCTAAACCAATTACAAAACACTTTATATGTTATCCAAAAGTACTTATATAGTACCTGCTATTAAATATAATTTTATATTTTTGTCGTTATGAAATTTACAGCCGAGCAAATTGCGGGTATCTTAGAAGGTGATGTTGTAGGAGATACACAAGCAGAAGTTTATAAATTAGCTAAAATAGAAGAAGGTACCGCGGGTACGTTAACTTTTTTGGCAAACTCAAAATATGAAAACCATATTTATAGTACACAAGCTACTATAACTATTGTAAATAAATCGTTTCAACCAGAGAAAGCGGTAAGTACTACTTTAATTAAAGTAGATGACGCTTATGAGTCGTTTTCTAAGTTATTAGAATATTACAACCAAGTTAAGTTAATGAAAGAAGGAATAGAGCAACCAAGTTTTATTTCGGAAAACGTGAGTTATGGCGAAGGTTTGTATTTAGGAGCTTTTGCTTATATTGGTAAAAATGTAACCATTGGTAAAAATGTTAAAATTTATCCCAATACATTTGTGGGTGATAATGTAGTTTTAGGCGACAATTGTGTGCTTTTTGCAGGTGTTCGAATTTATTCTGAAACTGAAATAGGAAATAATTGTACTTTTCATTCGGGTGTAATAATTGGTTCAGACGGATTTGGTTTTGCTCCACTTGAAGATGGTACTTATTCTAAAATTCCTCAAATAGGAAATGTAATAATAGAAGATAATGTAGAAGTTGGTTCTTGTACTACAATTGATAGAGCTACTTTAGGTTCAACCATTATAAGAAAAGGCGTTAAGTTAGACAACCACATTCAGGTTGCACATAACGTAGAAATTGACGAAAACACTGTAATTGCAGCTCAAACAGGTATTGCAGGTTCTACCAAAATAGGTAAAAACTGTATGATCGGTGGTCAAGTAGGTTTTGCAGGACATATAGTTGTGGGCAACAATGTGAAAATTCAAGCACAGTCGGGTATTGGAAGAAACATAGCCGATAACGAAGTACTACAAGGTTCACCTGCTTTTGGCTATAGTGATTGGGCAAAATCGTACGTGCATTTTAAAAACTTACCTCAAATGTCTAAAGATATTCAAGATTTAAAAAAACAACATTAATCAGTAAAAAAAATGATTAAACAAAAAACAATTTCAAGTGAAATTTCACTAACAGGTGTAGGACTTCACACAGGGCAACAAGTAAATATGACATTTAAGCCAGCACCGGTAAACAATGGTTTTACTTTTGTTCGTGTAGATTTAGAAGGACAACCTGTTATAGAAGCAGATGCTACTTATGTAGTAAATACACAAAGAGGAACTAATTTAGAGAAAAAAGGAGTTAAAATTCAAACATCAGAGCATGTATTAGCTGCTTTTTTAGGTTGCGATGTAGATAATGCTATAATTGAATTAAACGCATCTGAACCGCCAATTATGGATGGTTCTTCTAAGTTTTTTGTAGAAGCTATTTTAAAAGCAGGTATAGAAGAACAAGA
Organism: Flavobacterium sp.; assembly: GCA_965662615.1. Lineage (GTDB taxonomy): Bacteria > Bacteroidota > Bacteroidia > Flavobacteriales > Flavobacteriaceae > Flavobacterium. Next base: position 16,024 of record CBFIIG010000011.1, on the reverse strand, counting down.
TGCCGAGCGAAATGTTTATGTTGTAAAAGACGTTATTTCTTATACTGACGAAGAAACAGGAAGTGAAATCACTATTATACCATCAGACAGTTATTGTGTAACTACTATGGTAGATTTTGGTACAAAAATATTAGGAACTCAAAACGCTAGTTTAAAGTCGTTAGCCGATTTTAATGATGAAATTGCAAGTTCTAGAACTTTTAGCTTTTTACATGAGTTAGAAGCACTTTTAGCAAATGGATTAATTAAAGGTGGCGATTTAAACAATGCCATAGTATATGTAGATAAAGAAATTTCTCCAGAAACAATGGAGAACCTTAAAAAAGCCTTTGGTAAAGACACCATATCGGTAAAACCAAACGGAATTTTAGATAATCTTACGTTGCATCATCCAAACGAAGCGGCACGTCATAAATTATTAGATGTAATTGGTGATTTAGCTTTGGTGGGAAGACGCATACAAGGGAAAGTGATTGCCAATAAACCAGGGCATTTTGTAAACACACAATTTGCAAAAAAGCTGTCTAAAATTATAAAAATAGAAGAGCGTAACCAGGTGCCTGTTTATGATTTAAATAAAGAGCCACTAATGGATGTGACTCAAATTATGGCAATGTTGCCACACCGTCCTCCATTTTTATTGGTAGATAAAATTTTAGAGATGTCAGAAAATCACGTGGTAGGTTTAAAAAACGTAACCATGAACGAAGATTTCTTTGTTGGTCATTTTCCAGGAGCACCCGTTATGCCAGGCGTTTTAATTGTAGAAGCTATGGCACAAACAGGAGGTATTCTTATATTAAGTACCGTTCCAGATCCAGAAAATTACTTAACTTATTTTATAAAAATAGACAATGTTAAGTTTAAAAATAAAGTTTTACCTGGTGACACTTTAGTGTTTAAATGTGATTTAATTTCGCCTATAAGACGCGGTATTTGCCACATGCAAGCCAAAGCATACGCCAATAATAAATTGGTAACTGAAGCCGAATTAATGGCACAAATTGTTAAAACTAAATAATCGTAAGATTATAAAAATATAGAGTATGAATCAACCATTAGCATACGTTCACCCAGGCGCAAAAATTGCCCGTAATGTAGTAATTGACCCTTTTACTACCATTCATAATAATGTAGTAATTGGCGAAGGAACTTGGATTGGTTCTAACGTTACCATTATGGAAGGCGCTCGAATAGGTAAAAACTGTAATATTTTTCCAGGAGCAGTAATTTCTGCCGTTCCACAAGATTTAAAATTTGGAGGTGAAGATTCACTGGCTATAATTGGTGATAACGTTACCATAAGAGAATGCGTTACCATAAATAGAGGAACTGTTGCTTCGGGTAAAACCGTAATTGGAGATAATTGCCTTATTATGGCAACTGCACACATTGCACACGATTGCCACATTGGTAAAAATGCAATAGTTGTAAACGGTGTTGCATTAGCAGGACACGTAACCATTGGTGATTATGCCATTATTGGAGGTTTAGCAGCAGTTCATCAGTTTATTTCTATTGGAGACCACGCAATGGTTTCAGGAGGTTCGCTAGTTCGTAAAGATGTTCCGCCTTTTACAAAAGCGGCAAAAGAACCTTTATCTTATGTAGGTATCAATTCAGTTGGACTAAGAAGAAGAGGTTTTTCAACCGAAAAAATAAGAGAAATTCAAGATATTTATAGAATATTATATCAAAAAAACTTCAATACTACTCAAGCACTAAGCTTTATTGAAGCCGAAATGGAAGCAACTCCAGAGCGTGACGACATTATTCACTTTATTAGAAATTCGTCTCGTGGTGTTATGAAAGGTTTTTCGGGAGTAAACTAAAATTAATTTAAAAAATAAAACAAGCAATATGGCAAGTACATCAGATATTAGAAACGGTTTATGTATAAAATACAACCACGATATTTATAAAATCATTGAATTTTTACACGTAAAACCAGGAAAAGGTCCTGCTTTTGTGAGAACCAAATTAAAGTCGGTTTCTAACGGTAAGGTTTTAGATAATACTTTTTCGGCAGGACATAAAATAGATGTGGTAAGAGTAGAGACTCAAACCTACCAATTTTTATATGCTGAGGTAGATACATTTCACTTTATGAATGTAGATAACTATGAGCAAATTACTTTAGATCGTAGCGCATTAGATGCTCCCGATTTATTAAAAGAAGGAACAAATGTAATGTTGCAAATAAATACCGAAACTGATTTACCTTTATCTGTAGATATGCCAGCCTCTATTATTTTAGAAGTTACGTATACAGAACCAGGTTTAAAAGGAAACACAGCTACTAATGCTACCAAACCAGCAACAGTAGAAACAGGTGCTAGTGTAAACGTTCCTTTGTTTATAAACGAAGGTGATAAAATTAAAATAGATACCGCTTCTGGTAACTATATGGAGCGTGTAAAAGAATAAATTTTTAAATGAAATTTTCTAAAACACACTCTTTACAAGAAATTGCCTCTATTATTAATTGTAATTTTATTGGCGATGCAAATTTTCCTGTTAAAGGCATGAACGAAATTCATGTGGTTACAGCAGGTGATATTGTTTTTGTAGATCACCCAAAATATTACGATAAAGCGTTACAATCTGCTGCAACCATTGTTTTAATTAACAAAGAAGTGGAATGCCCAGAAGGTAAAGCCTTATTAATTTCCGATGATCCTTTTAGAGATTTTAATACTTTAGGGAAGCATTTTATGCCTTTTGTAGCTGCAACAGCTAGTATTTCGGCTTCAGCTAAAATAGGTAAAAACACAGTTGTACAACCCAATTGTTTTATAGGGAATAATGTTTCTATTGGCGACAATTGTTTGATACATGCCAATGTAACGTTATACGACAATACTATAATTGGTAACGATGTTATTATTCATTCGGGAAGTATTTTAGGAGCAGATGCTTTTTATTATAAAAAACGCCCAGATGGTTTTGACCAGCTTTTATCTACGGGTAGAGTAGTTGTTAAAGATAAAGTGGGTATTGGTGCTTTATGTACTATAGATAAAGGTGTTACAGGTGACACAACAATCGGTGAAGGTTCAAAATTAGACAACCAAGTGCATGTTGGACATGATACAGTAATTGGTAAAAAGTGTTTAATAGCCGCGCAAACGGGTATTGCAGGTTGTGTAATTGTAGAAGATGAAGTAACCCTTTGGGGACAAGTAGGTACAACGAGTGGTATTACTATTGGCGAAAAAGCAGTAGTAATGGGACAAACAGGCGTAACTAAAAGTATTAAAGGTGGTAAGTCTTATTTTGGTACACCAATAGAAGAAAGTAGAGAAAAATTAAAGGAGTTGGCCTATATAAAACGAATTCCCGAAATATTGAAAAAATTAAAATAAATTCATTTTTTTAAGGTTTGAAAACTATATTTTAAATCTAAAAAATGTAAATTTGTAGCATAAAAATAACAAACATCCTAAAATAGTAAACATGAGTGTTTTAGTAAATAAAGATTCCAAAATAATTGTTCAAGGTTTTACAGGTAGCGAAGGTACTTTCCACGCATCTCAAATGATAGAATACGGAACCAACGTTGTTGGTGGTGTAACTCCAGGTAAAGGAGGTTCTACACATTTAGACCGTCCTGTTTTTAACACAGTAGAAGATGCTGTAAAAATTGCAGGAGCAGATACTTCAATATTATTTGTACCGCCAGCTTTTGCTGCAGATGCAATTATGGAAGCGGCTGATGCAGGTATCAAAGTAATTATTTGTATTACAGAAGGTATTCCGGTAGCAGACATGATTAAAGCAAATGACTATTTAAAAGGTAAAGACTGTCGTTTAGTAGGTCCAAACTGTCCAGGTGTAATTACTCCAGGAGAAGCTAAAGTTGGTATTATGCCAGGTTTTGTTTTCAAAAAAGGAACAGTTGGAATTGTATCTAAATCAGGTACTTTAACATACGAAGCAGCAGACCAAGTTGTAAAACAAGGTTTGGGAATTACTACTGCTATTGGTATTGGTGGTGACCCAATTATTGGAACAACTACTAAAGAAGCAGTTGAATTATTAATGAACGACCCAGAAACTGAATGTATAATTATGATTGGTGAAATTGGTGGTCAATTAGAAGCAGATGCTGCACAATACATTAAAGCAGATGGTAACCGCAAGCCAGTTATTGGTTTTATTGCAGGTGAAACTGCTCCGGCAGGACGTACAATGGGGCATGCAGGTGCAATTGTTGGTGGTTCTGACGATACTGCAGAGGCTAAAAAACGTATCATGAGAGAATGTGGTGTTCACGTTGTTGATTCTCCAGCAGAAATTGGTAAAAAAGTAAAAGAAGTTTTAGGATAGTCTAAAGACACTTTTAATTATATAAAAAAAGGAGCTAATTTTAATTAGCTCCTTTTTTGTTATTTATGTGTTAGTATTTATTTTAATGCACATCAATACCATCAAAATAAATCTCAGTTATTGCTGTATCTTCGAATTTATCACCTTTGTAAACTTCTACTATTTCAAAGCGTAAAATTAAATTGGAACCATTTAAGTTGTGTCCAAAAGTACCAATTTTAAACTCTTGGTCTGTTTTTGTGTCCGAAAGTGATAAAAGACCCAATGCAGAACCGTTAACATATAATTTTAATAATTTAACTCTATTGTTTTCTTTCCAAGCTTTTTCAGATTTTTGATATCCATTTGAAATTATAATTGAAGATATTCTAGGGCTATTATTCTCAAAATAATATTCAATATATTCACCAATACCATTTCCTGCTTTTCCTTCTATCCAAGCCGTTTTATAACTTAAATCATTAGCTTCTAATGCAGTATAACTATAATAATTATTCGACTTTAATTGAGAAGAAGCTTCTACTTTGTAGTTTCCACCGCCGCAATACCAACTGCAACCGCCGTCTATAATATCCCAAACACTTTCAATAACTTCTCCATATTTATGAACTAAATTATCTAACTCTTTTTTTTCTAATTCAGTTAAATTGTCTTTTGATAGTAATTCCGTTTGCCTATCAATTTCATTTTCGGTTTTGGAACTTAAGTCAATAATGGTTTCTGCAATAGGTTTAAAAGTTTTTAAAACAGTTTGCGCAGTAGCATTAAAAAAAAATGGAAATGCCATCGATACGATTAAATATATTTTCATTGTGTTTAATTTAATAAAAACTATACTATTAAAGCTAGTAATTTTATTAAATTAAAGATAATAAAATTACGAGGTTAATCTATAAAATCGATGCAGTTTTTAACAACAGCCGCATCTCCAACTATTTTTCTATGTCCCAATCCTTTAGTGGCAATTAATGTACTGTTTTTTGCGGCTCTATTAATGGCTACTGAGCAAGAAAATGGCACTTCAAAATCATTTTCGTCGTGAATAATTAATAATGGAATTTCAATATTTTCTACGGCTACATAAGCAGAGTAGGGCTCCATTTTCATTTTGTATTGGTTTTCAAAAAGTGCAATCATTTTTTTAGCAACTTTAGGTTTTAACTCTAATTGTTTCGAAAAATGATGCGCAATGTCTTCTACGCTATTTCCGCTACTAATTATAACTGCTTTTTGCAACTGTAAACCTTCTTTTAAAGCATTTAAAACAGACATGGCGCCAAGGGAATGCCCAATTGCCATTTCAAAGCCTCCATATTTTTTATCCAATTGATGAATACTTGCAATAAATTCTGGCATTAAAGATGTCTTAGAAGGTGATTTACCATGCGCAGGAGCATCAAAACTAATAACTTGGTAGCCTTTTTCTAAAAAAGCATCAGCTATTTTAAAAAGTTGCGTTCCTCTGCCGCTCCAACCGTGAACAAGTAATACTTTTTTATCGCCTTTACCATATTCATAAACATTTATTTTTTTGCCAATTTTTGTAACTTCTAATTCATACTGTACGCTACTATTATCCATATTAACCTCTCTTTTGGGTAGTGGATATTTAATTGGTTTTTGAAATAAATATTTTGCATATTTAGCGGCAAGAGTTTTACTTATAGATTGCAATGTTTTGCCAATAAAAAGAATGATAAAAGGTATTTTCAATTTAATTTTTTTTGGAGTTTGTCGAACTAAATTTTATGCTAACAAGTTTTTAATTACTTTTGGAATAGATTTTGAAATTCTAAAATTAGAAAAAACAAAAATATGAAAAATAGTATTAAATTAAGCCTTGTTGCTTTAATCCTTTTGGCTTTAAGTTGTGCCAAAAATCCATTTACAGGTAAAAACACTATGGCTTTTGTGCCTAACAGCCAAATATTACCAACTGCTTTTGCTCAGTATGACCAATTTTTAACAGAAAACAAAGTTGTTTCGGGTACAACAGATGCAAAACGAATAGAAACTATTGGTACAAAAATTAAAGTAGCAGCAGAACGTTGGTTAAACGCAAACGGTCACGCAAGTTATTTAGAAGGGTACGCTTGGGAATATAAATTAGTGGATGACCCACAAGTAAACGCTTGGTGTATGCCTGGTGGTAAAATTGTTTTTTACACGGGTATTTTACCTATTTGCCAAAACGATAAGGGTATAGCAACTGTAATGGGGCATGAGGTAGCTCACGCATTAGCTAATCATGGTCAGCAAAGAATGAGCGCTGGAATGTTGCAACAAGCTTTAGCTGTTGGAACTCAAGTAGCTGTAAGTGGAAAAAGCGAGCAAACACAGCAAATAGCAATGACGGCGTATGGAGCAGTAACACAGTTTGGTGGAATGTTACCTTTCAGTCGATCGCACGAAAGTGAAGCTGATATGATTGGTTTAACGTTAATGGCAATTGCGGGTTATAATCCAGATGAAGCTGTTGATTTTTGGGGTAGAATGGCAACTAATTCAGGCGGTGAAGCACCACCAGAGTTTATGAGTACACACCCAAGTAACCAAACACGTATTGAAAATATTAAAAGTTTAATTCCACAAGCCAAAGCAGAAGCAGCTAAATTTGGAGTTACTTTTTAAAGCAATTAAATTTGATTTTATATAAACCACTTTTTTAAAGTGGTTTTTTTATGAATTCATTTTTAAAATTATATATTTGAAAAAACAATAATTATGAATAAAGCAATAACAAATCCTATTAAAATTCAAAACGCTTGGGCTTTTTATGATTGGGCAAACTCGGTTTATTCTTTAGTAATTTCATCTGCTATTTTTCCGTTATATTTTGGTTTTTTATACCCTAAAGGACAAGATATTATTCCTTTTTTTGGAACCGAAATTAAAAGTACAGCCTTAATAAGTTTTGTTACTGCTTTTGCTTTTTTGGTAGTTGCTGTGCTTTCTCCTATTCTTTCGGGAATTGCCGATTATACTGGAAATAAAAAACGCTTTATGCAGTTTTTTTGTTATTTAGGTGCTGCTTCTTGTATTGGAATGTATTGGTTTACTCCCGATAATATTTATTTTGGTGTACTTTGCTTCTTTTTTGGGTTGGTTGGTTTTTGGGTTAGTTATGCTTTTAATAATTCCTATTTGCCAGACATTGCTCCGGCAGAAAAACACGATGCACTTAGTGCAAAAGGCTTTTCTATGGGTTATGTAGGTAGTGTTATTTTATTACTTATTTGTTTGGCAATTATTTTAAGTAACGAAGGTGAAGCTGCTTTACAAGCCATGCGCTATTCTTTTGTGTTAACAGGTATTTGGTGGATAGGTTTTAGCCAGTATTCGTTTTTTTATTTACCAAAAGGAAACGGAAATACGTCTAAAGTACACAAATCGGTATTGTTTAATGGCTTTAAAGAATTACAAAAAGTTAGAAAACAAATACTAGAAAACAATACACTTTACCGTTACTTAATTGCTTTTTTTGTTTATAGTATGGCGGTACAAACAGTAATGTTAGTAGCTACTTATTTTGGTGAAAAAGAAATAAATTGGGGAGGCGATAGCGAAAAAACTACAGGTCTTATTGTGAGTATTTTGCTTATTCAATTGGTGGCAGTTTTAGGTGCTTTTTTTACTTCAAAATTATCGTCTAAATTGGGTAATATTAAAACACTTATTCTCGTAAATGGAATTTGGGCAGTAATATGTACCTATGCTTATTTTGTAGAAACACCAATGCAATTTTATATTACCGCAGGTTTTGTTGGATTAGTAATGGGTGGTATTCAAGCTCTTTCTCGCTCAACTTATTCAAAATTTTTACCCGAAACAAAAGACACTACTTCCTTTTTTAGTTTTTACGATGTTACCGAAAAAATAGGTATTGTAATTGGAATGGGAATATTTGCAACAATTGATCAATTTACAGGATCTATGCGAAATGCAATTGTTTTTTTAGCCTTATTTTTTGTGGTTGGTTTTTTACTTTTATTGCGTGTCCCTAAAAAGTAATTAAGAGTATGGCATACATCTTGACTTATTATAATATATAAGTTAGTGGTTTTATGCTAAAACCTGATTTATAGCTTATTATAAAATATTTTATAAAATAATAAACGGTATTTTTGTTCCTTTATGTGACAAAATGACCCACTTTTACATATGGCAAACCAAAAGATTACAACACTTGACAATCTGTCACTTCAAGAATTAAGTTCTGATGCTGAATTAATTCCGCTTTTATCTCGCGAAGATGAAGAGGAAATGAATAATGAAGAGCTTCCAGAAGATTTACCTATACTTTCATTGCGTAATACGGTACTTTTTCCGGGTGTAGTTATTCCAATTACTGCGGGTAGAGACAAATCTATAAAGCTAATTAACGATGCCAATAAAAAAGGCAATGTAATTGGTGTTTTGGCTCAAAAAGACGAGAGCGTAGAAGAGCCAACTCCTGACGATTTGCATACCATTGGTACAGTTGCTCGTATTATACGAGTATTAAAAATGCCCGATGGAAATACTACGGTTATTTTACAAGGTAAAAAACGCTTTGAAGTAGATCAATTTACGCAAGAAGAGCCTTATTTAAAAGCAACAATTAAATCTGTAGAAGAGGAGCGTCCGTTAAAAAGAGATAAAGAGTTTAAAACCATAATGGACTCTATAAAGGAATTGGCTATTGAAATTATTCAAGAAAGTCCAAATATACCTACTGAAGCTACTTTTGCAATAAAAAACATAGAGAGTAATCCGTTTTTAATCAGTTTTGTATCGTCTAATCTTAACCTTTCGGTAAAAGAAAAACAAGCACTTATTTCTATTAATAATTTGCGAGACCGTGCGTTAGAAACCTTAAAATACATGAATTTAGAGCTTCAAAAATTGGAGCTTAAAAACGATATACAGTCTAAAGTTCGCAACGATTTAGACCAACAGCAGCGTGAATATTTTCTGCAACAGCAAATGAAAACCATTCAAGAAGAATTGGGTGGCGTTTCTTATGAAGCTGAAATTGAAGAAATGCGTGCAAGAGGTAAAAAAATGAAGTGGAATAAGGATACAGCTTTGCATTTTGAAAAAGAACTTTCGAAAATGCAACGTACCAATCCCAACTCTCCCGATTTTGGTATTCAACGTAATTATTTAGAAATGATGTTGGATTTGCCTTGGAATGTGTTTTCTAAAGATAAATTTGATTTAAAACGTGCTCAGAAAATTTTAGACAAAGCACATTATGGGCTAGAAGATGTGAAGCAACGTATCATAGAACATTTGGCAGTTTTAAAATTGCGAAACGATATGAAGTCTCCAATTCTTTGTCTTTACGGACCTCCAGGAGTAGGTAAAACTTCTATAGGAAAATCAATAGCCGATGCATTAGGTAGAGAATATGTGCGAATTTCTTTGGGTGGTTTACGTGATGAAGCCGAAATTAGAGGACACCGTAAAACCTATATTGGTGCAATGCCTGGGCGAATATTGCAATCTTTAAAAAAGGCAAAAACATCAAATCCTGTGTTTGTTTTAGACGAAATTGATAAATTATCAAATTCACACACTGGTGATCCATCATCGGCATTATTAGAAGTTTTAGATCCTGAACAAAATTCAGATTTTCACGATAACTTTTTAGAAATTGGTTTTGACCTTTCTAAAGTAATGTTTATTGCTACATCTAATAGTTTGTCAACCATTCAGCCTGCTTTAAAAGATAGAATGGAAATTATTAATATCTCTGGTTACACAATAGAAGAAAAGGTAGAAATAGCAAAACGTCATTTATTACCTAAACAATTACTAGAGCATGGTTTAAAAACCGAAGATTTAACGATTGCTAAAAAACAATTGGAGAAAATTGTTGAAGGTTATACAAGAGAATCGGGTGTACGTGGTTTAGATAAAAAAATGGCTCAAGTGGTTCGTCACGCTGCCAAAAGTATTGCTATGGAAGAGGAATACAATAAAAAACTAACAGACGAAGACATTGTTCAAATATTAAAATCGCCTCGTTTAGAACGTGATAAATATGAGAATAATGATGTTGCAGGAATTGTAACTGGTTTAGCTTGGACATCTGTTGGTGGTGTAATTTTATTTATAGAAAGTATTATTTCTAAAGGTAAAGGAACCATGACAATGACAGGTAATTTAGGAACAGTTATGAAGGAATCGGTAACTATTGCTTTAGAATACATAAAAGCCAATGCCGAAAGTTTAGGTATTAATCCAGAGGACTTAACCAAAAACAACATTCATATTCACATGCCCGAAGGTGCTACGCCTAAAGATGGTCCAAGTGCAGGTATTGGTATGTTAACTTCTATGGTTTCTAGTTTTACTAATTTAAAAGTAAAAAAGAGTTTGGCAATGACAGGTGAAATTACACTTAGAGGTAAGGTTTTACCAGTAGGTGGAATTAAAGAAAAAATTCTGGCTGCAAAACGTGCAAACATCAAAGAAATTATACTTTGTAGAGAAAACGAAAGAGATATTTTAGAAATTAAACCTGATTATTTAAAAGGACTTACGTTTCATTATGTAGATTATATGAAAGAAGTTTTAGATATTGCCATTACAAAGCAAAAAGCTAAATAATTTAGAAAAATTCAAAAAACAAATTACACACGTAATTTGTTTTTTGTTTAAAGTATATAATTTTATCTTCGCAAGAACGTTTGTAGTATATGGCTTTTAAAAACAGATTATTTTTGGCTTTACTTTTTCCTTTTTTGAGTTTTTCTCAAATAGGTGGTAAATACGTATATCAGTTTTTAAACTTAGCCAATGCACCAAGACAGGCTGCTCTAGGTGGAAAATTAGTAACTCAGTACGATTATGATGTGACTCAGTTTTTTACTAATCCGGCAGCAATAAACGAAGACATGCACAATAAGCCCGTTTTAAATTACGGAAGTTATTTTGGCGAAGCTTCCTACGGAACTGCCGCTTATGCGCATACTTGGGACAGACGAACACAAACTTTAGCAGCGGGAATTCAGTATATAAATTACGGTACTTTAGATGGTAGAGATGAATTGGGTAACCAAACAGCTGAATTTACAGGTAGTGAGGCTGCTTTAACTGTGGGTTATGCTTATAATATTCCGTGGACTAACTTGTATGTTGGTAGTAATGCCAAGTTTATTTCTTCTACTTTAGAACAGTATAGTTCTTGGGGAATTGCGGCAGACGTTGGTTTAATGTATAAAGATGAAATAAATGATATTCATTATGGTTTGTCTTTTAGAAACATGGGTTTTCAAATTAAGCCCTATGCAGATTTAAGAGAAAACCTTCCTTTTGCAATAGACGCAGGAATTTCTCAATCGTTAGAACATGTGCCTATTCGTTGGCATTTAACTTTAGAGAACTTACAACAATGGAATATTGGTTTTTCTAACCCAAACCGAGCTCAAGAAAGTTTTGAAGGTGAAGTAACAGAAGAAAAAGTAAGCTTTTTAAATAACGCTTTTAGACACGTAATAGTAGGAGCAGAGCTTTTTCCAGAAAAAGGATTTAATATAAGAGTAGGTTATAATTTTAGAAGGTCTCAAGAGTTAAAAATACTAGAACAAAGAACATTTGCGGGTATTTCTTTGGGTTTTGGTTTGCGATTGGGTAAGTTAAAATTCAATTATTCATATTCTCGCTATACATTAGCAGCCAATACAAACTTATTTGGCGTAATGATAAATTTAAACGAATGAAGAAAATAACAATAGCAATAGACGGTCATTCCTCTACGGGTAAAAGTACGTTGGCAAAAAAAATAGCCAAGCATTTAAATTACATTTATGTAGATACAGGTGCTATGTATAGAGCCGTTACTTTATTTGCTATGGAACATAATTTAGTTACGCCAACAGAAGTAAATGCGACAGGTTTAATAGCTTTGTTAGATCAGGTTGAGTTGCAATTTATAACTAATGATGTGGGTTTAGCAGAAATGTACTTAAACAATGTTAATGTTGAAAAAGCCATACGAAATATGGATGTTTCTAATTGTGTGAGTCAGGTAGCAACGGTAAGCCAAGTACGAGCAAAACTAGTAGAACAGCAACAAAAAATGGGTTTAGAAAAAGGAATTGTAATGGACGGTAGAGATATTGGAACCGTTGTTTTTCCGTTTGCAGAACTTAAACTTTTTATGACCGCTTCTGCAGAAACACGAGCCAAAAGAAGGTATAACGAATTGTTAGAGCGTGGAGATGATATTACCTACGAAGCCGTTTATAAAAATGTGGTAGAACGAGACGAGATTGATTCTACAAGAGCAGAATCACCGCTTTTAAAAGCGTCAGATGCTATAGAAGTTGATAATTCTAATATGACTAGGGAAGAGCAGTTTAATGTGGTTTTAGATCTAGTAAACCAAGCTTTAAAGGCTAATTAACCAATTATTTAATAACTTTTTACCCTGTTCTGTTAAAATGCTTTCGGGGTGAAATTGTACCGCTTGTATTGGTAAAAAAACGTGTTTAATAGACATTACATTTCCTTCTTCGTCAGTTGCAGTAACCATTAAACTTTCAGGTATAGATTGTGGATCTAATCCCCAAGAATGGTACCTACCAACGTTAAACTTATTGGGTAAATTTGTATAAAGCAAACATTCGTTTTGTATAAAAATTGGAGTTGCAATACCGTGATATACTTTTGGTAGGTTGTATAAAGTAGCACCAAAAAACTCCCCAATAGCCTGTAAGCCCAAACAGACACCTAATATTTTTTTAGTATTTGCATACGTTTTTAAAACGTCCATAGTTAAACCTGCTTCCGAAGGAATACCTGGACCTGGCGAAAGTACAATACCATCAAAATTTTCCAATTCTTCAATATAAAATTCATTGTTTCTAAAAACCGAAACATTGGCTTCTAAAGCTTCAAAATAATGAACTAAATTATAAGTGAAACTGTCGTAATTGTCTATGATAACTATCTTTTTCATGCAGTACAAAATAACACAAAAAAAACCGTCTATAAAAGACGGTTTAAAGTAATTATTTGAATTAACAATTAAAGAGCAAGTTTTACATTTAATTCAAACTCATCATCAATAGTTTTATCTCCTAAGTTATCGAAGAAACTTCCAGAACCGTATTTAATATCATATTTAGTACGGTTTACCATTACTTGAGCTGTTGCTATATTTTCTTTTACAACCATGTCAAAAACAACAGGGTTTGTAATTCCTTTTATAGTTAAATCTGCTGTAATTTGGTAAGTACCATCTTTTCTTGTTCCAATTTTTTGAAATTTTAACGTTGCTGTTTCAAATTTTTCAGTTCCAAAAAAATCAGCCGATTTTAAGTGACCATCTAAACTTTTTTTACTGTCACCAGAAAGGTCAGTTGTGTTAATTGTTGTCATGTCCACAACAAAATTACCTCCAGCCACTTTTTGGTCTTTAAAGATTAATACACCTTCTTTAAGGTTAATCGTTCCTTCGTGTTGACCAGTTACTTTTTTACCAACCCAGTTGATTGAGCTTTTTTCGGTATCAATTTTTTTAGATTGTCCTTGAGCAGTTAAACTTACTAAGGCTACAATAGATAATGCAATAGTTTTTAAATTTTTCATTTTGTTTAGTATTAAAGGGTTATAAATAATTCAGATTCGGGTTTTCTTACTTTTTTATAGTGTTGTGTAGCGTCTTCTTCATGGCGGTAACCAATTGTTGCAACCAATACAGCGTTTAAGTTATGTTTATCTAAACCTAATATTTCGTTATATTTTTCTGCTTCAAAACCTTCCATTGGTGTTACATCTATTTTTAATTCTGCAGCTACATTAATTAAATTTGCCAATGCTAAATAACATTGTTTCGCTGTCCAAACAGAAGCATACTCTTCTGGTAATGTTGCAATTTTAGATTCCATAAAATCGCCATAACCGCTTATACTTTCTTCAGAAATTGAACGTGTTTCAGCCATGTTTTTAATAAAGCCTTTAATGTAATTGGCATCTACTGTTTTTAATCCTGCAAATACAAATAGGTGCGAAGCGTCAACAACTTGTTGTTGTCCCCAAGATACAGGTAATAACTGTGCTCTTATTTCTTTATTTTGAACATCAATAACCTGATATGGTTGTAATCCAAAGCTAGAAGTACTTAATCGTATTGCTTTTTTAATGGTTTCTAAGTCAGTTGAGCTTACTTTTTTAGTAGCGTCAAATTTTTTGGTAGCATAACGCCACTCTTGGTTTTCTATAAAATTCATTTTAATTTATTTTTAATATTAAGTTTAAAAGTGTTTCTTTTTCTTGTTGTGTTAAATTTTGTAAAACATCTAAATCGTGTTTTATAATTAAGGGATCTGTTTTTTTTAATAATTGTAACCCTTTTGCTGTAATTTCTACTTCAATTTTTCTTCTGTTTTTTTCACACGTTTTACGTTCTACTAAATTTTTAAGGAGTAATTTATCAACCAATCGGGTAGTGTTACTTGTTTTTGCAACCATACGTTCTTGTATAGTTCCCATGTTAGTGGGTTTATTTTGCCCTCTTAATATACGTAATACATTAAATTGTTCATTAGATAAATCGTGTATCTTTAATATATTAGCTAATTCATCAGTAAAAAACTGACTAGCTTTTATAAGGTTTACAATTATTTGTTTTTCTAATGTCATTTTATTTGTACCTACTTTATTTGTATATACAAATGTAATTAAATAATCATAGTGTTTGTTTTAATAAGTATTAAATTAATGTTAAAAAAAAAATGAACTTAAAAGATGATACCTTACTTTTGCAAAAAAAATAAAAGATGAATTTAGAGCAACAAACCTGGTGGAGTAATTATATTAATGATGAAAAAGGAGTTTTACTAGACGTTAGAACTGCTGATGAGTTTTCTATGAATAGAATTCCAAATGCTTTGAATATAGATATTTATAAAGGGAATGGTTTTATTGAAGAAGTTGAAAAGTTAGATACAAACAAAAATTACTACGTGTATTGCCAAGCGGGTGTACGAAGTGCTAACGCAATTGGTGTAATGATGCAGTTGGGCTTTGAAAACCTTTTTAATTTAGTTGGTGGAATAGGTGCGTTTGAAGGTCCTATTGAATAGATACTTCAGGAACAGTGGGTTTGGGCGTAACTATTGGTGCCATTTCTACTGCAGGTATAACTGTTTGTTCTGGTTCAGGTATTGTTGAATTGTATGAAGGCACTACATATATTCTTTTTTTCTTTAAAGGAATATAAATTTCGGTTGTCCAATCTTTTCTTTTTAATGTTTTTTCTTTTCCAATTATGGTTTTTTCAAAATACCCATTTTCTAATTCTAGTAAAAGTTTTAAATTGTCAATTTGTTTTTTTGTTTCTTTAATTGCACGTGTTTCAAAGTCTTTATTACCTTTATATGTTGTTTTAAAGGCTTCTATTTGTTCTATTTTTGAAGCCTTTATTGCACTATTATCGTTTGTTAAAACTTCTTCTTTAATTGGTAAATAAGCTCTAATTTTAGTGCTTTGACTTGAGTTTTGAATATAAAAAAATAATCACCATCTTTTGTTAAATCAAATTGTTTAACAATGCTATTAATGTCTTTTTGAAGTTGTTCTTTTGCAGTATCTAAATTAGTATAAGATGTAATGCTGTCTTTATATAAAACAGAAGGATAGCTTAATTTTTGTTTTCCATCAAAAGCTATTTCAAAATAAAAAAAATCGTTTAAAATATTTC
>CBFIIG010000010.1:10082-25859 GCA_965662615.1 Flavobacterium sp. | reverse complement strand
GTTGTTCCTATAAAAAGTGTAGATATAAGTTTAATGCTAAACGATTCTGTGGGTTATATAAAATTAAATCGCTTTTCCGAAACTAGTTTTACCGAATTTAAAAAAGCACTAACTTCTTTAAAAAAACAAGGTTGTTCAAAATTAATTTTCGACTTAAGAGATAACGGTGGTGGTTATATGGAAATAGCATCTCAAATTTTAGATGAATTTTTACCAGATAAAGCTTTAATTGTTAAAACAATTGATAAAAATCACCAGGCTAGTAAACTAAAAGCTACTAGCAAAGGTGAATTTCAAACACAAGATTTAGTGGTTTTAATAAACGAAAACTCTGCTTCGGCAAGTGAAATAGTAGCTGGAGCTATACAAGATCATGACCGTGGCTGGATTGTTGGTAGACGCTCTTTTGGAAAAGGTTTGGTACAAAAAGAAATGCCATTAGCAGATGGTTCTGTGGTTCGTTTAACGGTTTCACGCTATTACACTCCATCAGGTCGATCTATACAAAAACCATATAGAGATAAAGGCGAAGATTATTTTAACGAATTTTTACATCGCTTTGAAGAAGATTCACTTCAAACAAATGTGGTTGATTCTTTAAAATTTAAAACACAAAAAGGTAGAATTGTCTTTGGCGGTGGTGGTATAGTGCCAGACATTCGTTTTCCGTATAAAACCAACATTAAAAACCAAAGCGATTTGCAAATCATCAATTCAGGCTTGTTGGATTATTTTGTTTTTGAAACCATAGACAAAAACCGTTTGCAGTACAGTGAACTCAACGAACAGCAACTTCTATTAAAGCTTGAGCAGAAAAATTATTATAAAACAGATTATAGAGCTTATATTGCTCAAAGCGGGTATTTAATTCAATATACAAAACTAGATGCAGAAATAGAAATAGCTATAAAAGAGGCTTTTACCAAAAGTTTATTTGGCGATGCTGCTTTTTATAAGTTGAAATTAAAAAACGATGCTATGGTTCAAAAAGCATTGTTGTTAAAAGGAAGACCTTAAACTTCTTCTTCTTTTATTTCTTCTGTTGTTTTGTCTAAAACAACTTCGTTCTGTTTAGTGTTTTGTTCAACTTGTTTGGCTACTTTTTTAGATCGCATGTAAATTAACGTTAACAGTATAGCACAAAAAGAAGTAACAATTCCAATTAGAGCTATTTTACTGTTTTCAGATGTAGGATTATCAAAATCCATTTGAAAAGCATTAAAAACAGCAAGACCTAAAGCTATAATAATGATAAACCAACCGTATAATTTCATATTTTTTGTTTTTTTAAATAAATAAATCTTTCACATTTGCGGCAAATAACTTTACGGCTATTGCCAGTAAAATTACACCAAATATTTTTCTAATAATCCCCAAGCCATTTGTTCCAAGCATTTTTGCAATTTTACCAGACGATTTTAAAACACCATAAACAACTACTACATTTATAATTATAGCAATAATAATATTAATATTTGCGTATTCTGCCTTTAAAGCCAAAAGTGTTGTCATGGTTCCTGCACCCGCAATTAGCGGAAACGCAATAGGAACAATAGATGCCGTAGTTGGATTATCTTCTTTATAAAGGCGAATGCCTAATATCATTTCTAAAGCTAAAAAGAACAATACAAAAGCACCTGCAACAGCAAATGAATTCACGTCAATTCCTATTAAATTTAAAATTTCTTCACCAACAAACAAAAAAGCAATCATTATAGCTGCTGCAACTATTGTTGCTTTTTCCGACTGTATGTGTCCTACTTTTGCTCTTAAATCTACAATAATAGGTATGCTGCCAATAATATCTATTACGGCAAACAAAATCATGCTTATGGTTATAATATCTTTAAAAACAATACCCATTCTTTTTTTTGCAAAGATAGAAGGTTTTACATTAACTCATCTATTTTTAAGATTAGAAGTAAACAATTTCTATTTTATTTATACTTTTTACGGAATAAGGTTACCTTTGTTTTTTTAAATGTAAATGTATGTTCCAGTTAGATAAAACCATTGTTTCGGAAGAATTGTTTGAAAAGGATTTCGTTTGTAACCTGTCTGCATGTAAAGGCTTTTGCTGTGTTGACGGTGATGCAGGTGCGCCAGTTTCTGAAGAAGAAGCTAAAATTATGGAAGCCATATACCCAAAAGTTAAACCTTATCTAACAGCAAAAGGTAAAAAAGCAATAGAAGAACAAGGTACAACTATTATTGGCGAAGACGGCGAAATAGAAACGCCACTTATAAAAGGTGAAGCTTGTGCGTATGTTGTTTACGATGAAGATACAGCCCTTTGCGGAATAGAACAAGCGTATAATGAAGGTGAAGTTTCGTTTAAAAAACCAGTCTCTTGTCATTTATACCCTGTTAGAGTAAAAGAATATGCCGATTTTGCAGCAGTTAACTACCACAAATGGCACATTTGTTCAGATGCTTGTGAATTAGGCGAAGAATTAGGTGTTCCTGTTTATAAATTTGTAAAAGAAGCGCTTATTAGAAAATTTGGAGAACAGTGGTATGCTGAGCTAGATAAAGCCGGGCAAGAGTTTTTAAAGAAGTAAGATTCAGTTTAAATAATTAAAATAAAAAAGCCGCTTAAAAAATAATTTAAGCGGCTTTTGTCATTTCAAAATCGTTGGTTTTAACTACCACACATTTCACAATCTTCGTCTGGTCCAGTGGCTTGTGAACGTTTTAACATGGCTTTAAAGTCATCTGTGCTCATAGCTTCTGCTTCTACAGGAGCTACTTCTGCCGCTACAGGTTCTGCTTTTTTATCGTTATTTAAAGTAAACTTAATAGCATCAACTGCCGACTTAGTTCTTAAGTAATACATACCTGTTTTTAAGCCGCTCTTCCAAGCATAAAAGTGCATAGAAGTAAGTTTTGCCATTGTAGCGCCTTCCATAAATAAATTTAACGATTGCGACTGGTCAATAAAATAACCTCTGTGACGAGACATGTCTATAATGTCTTTCATGCTCAGTTCCCAAACCGTTTTGTATAATTCTTTAATGTTTTGCGGTATAATGTCTATATTTTGTATAGAACCGTTATTACGCATTACTTCTTGTTTTAAACTTTCGTTCCATAAACCTAGCTCTACTAAGTCGTGTAATAAATGCTTGTTTACAACTATAAATTCTCCAGATAATACACGTCTTGTGTAAACATTAGAAGTATAAGGTTCAAAAGCTTCGTTGTTTCCAAGTATTTGAGATGTAGAAGCTGTTGGCATTGGTGCTAATAAAAGCGAGTTTCTCACACCATGCTCCATTACTTCAGTTCTTAAAGCTGCCCAATCCCATCTTCCAGAAAGATCTTTATCTTCTATTCCCCATAGGTTATACTGAAACTTACCTTCTGATATTGGTGAGCCTTTAAAAGTAGAGTAAGCACCTTCTTCTTTTGCCATTTCCATAGAAGTGGTTACAGCAGAAAAATAAATGGTTTCAAAAATTTCTTGATTCAGTTTTTTAGCTTCATCACTTGTAAAAGGCAAACGCAGCATTATAAAAGCATCTGCTAAGCCTTGTACACCAAGTCCAATAGGACGATGTCTCATGTTTGAGTTTTCTGCCTCTTTAACTGGGTAATAATTACGGTCTATAACTTGGTTTAAGTTACGCGTTATACGTTTTGTAACTTCATATAAAGCTTGGTGGTCAAACGCACCATTGTCTACAAACATTGGCAACGATATAGAAGCTAAGTTACAAACAGCTACTTCGTCTGGCGAAGTATATTCCATTATTTCGGTACACAAGTTTGATGAACGTATTGTACCTAAATTCTTTTGGTTAGACTTGCGGTTTGCAGCGTCTTTGTACAACATATAAGGTGTACCCGTTTCTATTTGCGATTCTAGTATTTTTTCCCAAAGCTCTCTTGCTCTGATGGTTTTTCTACCTTTTCCGGCACTTTCATATTTTAAATATAAAGCATCAAACTCTTCGCCATAAACATCGCATAAGTCCGGACATTCGTTAGGACACATTAATGTCCAAGTACTGTCTTCTTCTACACGCTTCATAAACAAGTCACATACCCACATAGCGTAAAACAAATCACGAGCACGCATTTCTTCTTTACCATGGTTTTTCTTTAAATCTAAAAAGTCCATAATATCTGCATGCCACGGCTCTATATAAATCGCAAAACTACCTTTACGTTTTCCTCCACCCTGGTCTACATAACGAGCCGTGTCATTAAACACACGTAACATAGGAACAATTCCGTTAGAAGTACCGTTAGTACCACTTATATACGAACCTGTAGAACGCACATTATGTATAGAAAGCCCAATTCCACCAGCCGATTGCGATATTTTTGCCGTTTGTTTTAATGTGTCATAAATACCATCAATACTGTCGTCTTTCATGGTTAATAAAAAACAAGAAGACATTTGAGGTTTTGGTGTTCCTGAATTAAATAGAGTAGGCGTAGCGTGCGTAAAGTATTTTTTAGACATTAACTCATACGTTTCTATTGCCGCATCCATATCTGTTGGGTGAATACCTACAGAAACACGCATTAACATGTGCTGCGGACGCTCTACAATTTGACCGTTGATTTTAAGTAAATACGAACGCTCTAAAGTTTTAAAACCAAAGTAATCGTAATTAAAATCGCGGTTATAAATTATGGTAGAATCTAGTAATTCTGAATTATCCATAATTGCCTTATACACTTCATCAGACAAAAGCGGAGATTTTTTACCATTACGCGGATTCACATATAAATACATGTCCGTCATGGTTTCAGAAAAACTCTTTTTAGTGTTTTTGTGAAGGTTAGAAACCGAAATACGAGCAGCAAGTTGAGCGTAGTCTGGGTGAGAAATCGTCATAGAAGCCGCCGTTTCAGCTGCTAAATTATCCAGTTCAGATGTGCTTACGCCATCATATAAACCTTCAATAACACGCATGGCTACTTTTACAGGATCAACTAAATCGTTTAATTCATAACATAAAAAACGAACTCTGTCCGTGATTTTGTCAAACATTACGGGTTCTCTTCTACCGTCTCTTTTTACTACATTCATCGTATTGCAATTATTGGGTTATGTTTCACACCTTAAGTATGATAACAAAAATTTTTAGAAGCTTTTTCCAGCTATTCGCTATATCTTTTATTTCGCTACGCTACATAAAAGGATGCCGCTACTATCTGGGCTAAGCAATTGGCAGTAAAATGCCTATTTTATTTAAAAATCAGCGTCAAAGCTAATTTTAGCACCTTCGCCGTTGTCATTGTTTAAAACGCCGGCTTTTTGATATTCCGATACTCTTTTTTCAAAGAAATTTGTTTTTCCTTGTAAAGAAATCATATCCATAAAGTCAAACGGATTAGAAGAATTATATACACGTGGGCATTCTAATTCTACCAATAAACGGTCGGTTACAAACTCTAAGTATTGCGTCATTAATTTGGCATTCATACCAATTAAACTAGCAGGTAAACTTTCGGTAATAAATTCACGTTCTATTTCTAAAGCTTCGGTAATAATTTCCGTAATTCTAGATTTTGATACTTTATTAATTAAATGATTGTTGTGTAAGTGTACAGCAAAATCGGCATGTAAACCTTCGTCTCTAGAGATTAACTCGTTAGAAAAAGTTAAGCCTGGCATTACACCTCTCTTTTTTAACCAAAAGATAGAACAAAACGCTCCCGAAAAGAAAATCCCTTCCACAGCAGCAAATGCAATTAAACGTTCTGCAAAACTTGGCGATTCAATCCATTTTAATGCCCAATCTGCTTTTTTCTTAATAGCAGGAAAGTTTTCTAAAGCATTAAATAATAAGTCTTTTTCTTTTTCGTCTTTAACGTAGGTATCAATTAAAAGAGAATACGTTTCCGAGTGCACGTTTTCCATCATGATTTGAAAACCATAGAAAAATTTAGCTTCAGAATATTGTACTTCATTTACAAAGTTCTCGGCAAGGTTTTCATTTACAATTCCATCAGAAGCAGCAAAGAATGCCAAGATATGTTTAATAAAATAACGTTCGTCATTATTTAATTTATTGTTCCAGTCGTTTAAATCTTCATTTAAGTCAATTTCTTCGGCCGTCCAAATACATGCTTGTTGTTTTTTATACCAATCCCACAAATCGTCATGCTGGATAGGAAAAATTACAAATCTATCTTTGTTTTCTTTTAAAATTGGTTCTACTTGCGTCATAATAATTGTTTCTTGATTGTAAAATTATAAGCATTTGAGGCGCTTAATTTTGAATTACAAAGTTTGTCATTTTTCATCGAAAATGAAAGTCAAACTTATTCACAATCATGGGAAGTTTTTAACAACGCAGCAGAATTTCAAGTTTTGTTTAACCTTTCTTAATAGGTTGATTTGGAAGTTCTTACAAATTTATTTTTTGTAGGGTAAATGTGCTTTACCTGCTTTAAAACAACTGACTCACACGCTTTTTACATACTCGTATTTGAGTTTTTTTAAAGCAAAAAAAAGAGCTAAAACTTAGCTCTTTAATTAAACAATTTTATTTTAAAGGTATTCTATAAAAGTTTCCGTCAGAAAATGTAGTTGTATTTCCGTCGTCGTCAGTTAAGTTTAAACTAAAGGTACCCGTATAAAGTCCGTTTTCGTAATTAGTAATATTTATTACACCATTACTTTGTTGTACATTTATAACTTCTATTTCTGCATTTTGATTTCCTAAATCTACAGTAACAATGTCGCCTGCTAAATAATTTGAGCCTCTAGCTACTACTGTGTAATCTATAATTTCACCATTGGTATTAGCTTCTATATCTAATAAAAGTCCTGAGCCTGATCCTCCAGTAGTTAATACATTAGTTGCATTTGAATAACCAGACCCTGGTGTGATTAAACTTGTTAAATAAGCCGGGCCACCAACAGCTTGTGAAGTAAAAGCTCCATTTATACCTAAATAAGAGGAAAAAGTACTTTGGTCTTGACTACCTGCAAAATAGGTCCCTATTATTACATCTGTTGTGTTAATAGTTAGAACTCCTTCATCAAACGATGCTGTTAAAACTAATCCGCCATTTCCGTTTAATGATATACTAGCTTGTTTTGCTTGTTTGTATGTTCCATTAATATATGTAGCAAATGCAGGATCATTTAAAGTTACATCATTAATACATGAAGTAAATGACAAAGCAAGTAAAAGAAGTGTTCCTATTTTTTTCATTATATGTTGTTTTGATTCTAAGAAAAACAAAAATAATTTTTTTTAGCGAAATAACAGCTATAAAAAGTTTTTTTTTATTCTGCGGTTGTTTTCTAAAGTTTTGTATATTTGCACCCTTAATAACCTGAGGTCGTGAACCTCAAATTTAATCAATAAGATTATGCCTGTAAAAATTAGATTACAAAGACACGGTAAAAAAGGAAAACCTTTTTACTGGGTAGTAGCAGCAGATGCTCGCTCAAAAAGAGATGGTAAGTACCTAGAAAAAATAGGAACTTATAATCCAAACACTAACCCTGCAACAATAGATTTAAATCTAGACAGTGCTGTTCAATGGTTGCACAATGGTGCTCAGCCAACAGATACAGCTCGTGCTATTTTATCTTACAAGGGAGCACTTTTAAAACACCACCTAGATGTAGGAGTTCGTAAAGGCGCTTTAACTCAAGAGCAAGCAGATGCTAAATTAGCAGCTTGGTTAGACGAGAAAGCAGGAAAAGTTGGAGCTAAAACTGACGGTTTATCAAAAGCACAAGCAGACGCTAAAGCGAAAGCATTAGAAGTTGAAAAAGTAGCTAATGAAAAACGTAAAGCAGCACAAGCGGAAGTTATTGCAGCAGCGCAACCAGCAGAAGAAGTTGTAGAAGAGGCAGCAGCAGAAGTAGTTGCAGATGCTACTGAAGAAGCACCAGCTACAGAAGAAAACAACGAACAAACAGAAGCTTAATTTTTAAAACGTAATTATGCAAATAGAAGATTGTTTCTATCTTGGCAAAATTGCAAAAAAATTTAGTTTTAAAGGCGAAGTTCTTATCTATTTAGACACAGACGAGCCCGAATTGTACGAAAATATGGAATCAGTATTTGTTGAGTTTAACAAATCACTGGTTCCTTTTTTTATTCATAAAAGTGCCATTCATAAAAATAAATTTCTTCGCGTTGCTTTTGAAGATATTTTAAACGAAGAAGATGCAGACCGTATTATTGGTTGTGAAGTGTATTTGCCTTTGGCAATGCTTCCTAAATTAGACGGAACTAAGTTTTATTACCACGAAATTAAAGGTTTTACAGTAATAGACACCCGTTTAGGTAAAATAGGAACTATGGTAGAAGTGTTAGATAACGGTATGCAACCTTTGTTTAATATAGAATATCTTGGTAATCAAATTCTCGTTCCCGTTATAGACGATTTTATAAAAGAACTAGATCGCAAAGCAAAAACCATCACCTTAACTACTCCCGATGGTTTGGTAGATTTATACATTTAATTATGTTTCAGTTCAAACAATTCAGTGTAAAACAAGATCGATGTGCCATGAAAATTGGTACAGATGCCGTTTTACTGGGTGCTTGGACTCCAATTGAAACGAATCCTAAAACTATTTTAGACATAGGTGCAGGGACAGGTGTTTTGTCGCTTATGCTAGCGCAACGCACCAATGCTTTTCAAATAGACGCTTTAGAAATAGACGAAGATGCTTACGAGCAGTGTGTAGAAAACTTTGAACAGTCGCCTTGGGGTGATCGTTTGTTTTGTTACCATGCCGCTTTAGACGAACTGGTTGCAGAACCCGAAGACGAGTACGATCTTATAATTTCTAATCCACCTTTTTATAGCGAAGATTTTAAAACAGGAACCGCAGCAAGAGATACTGCGCGTTTTCAAGATGCTTTACCTTTTGAGGAGTTAATAGAGTCAGTGGCTTTGTTACTATCTGAAGAAGGTGTTTTCTCGGTTATAATTCCATACAAAGAAGAAGATTATTTTGTTGATTTATGTGCTCAATATGAATTGTTTCCCATAAAAGGAACACGCGTCAGAGGCACAGAAAGCTCAGCTTTGGTTAGAACTATGTTGGCTTTTAAACGCTACGAACTTTCGGCACTATCTGCAGATGAACTCGTTATAGAGCACAGTCGCCATAACTATACTGATGATTATATTAATCTAACTCAAGATTTTTATTTGAAGATGTAGTCTTGCATTTTCCCTTTATTTTATAAACTATAACATTTGTCTATTGATTTGTTACATATCTTTATGTAAATTTGCAAACGATTTCGTAAGTCATTTTACGATTTGCATTTTACAACTATTCTATATACTAAAGATATGAAACCAGACTTATTTCAAGCGCCAGATTATTATAACCTAGACGATTTATTAACTGAAGAGCACAAACTTATTAGAGATTCTGCTAGAGCGTGGGTAAAAAAAGAAGTTTCGCCAATTATAGAAGACTACGCACAACGTGCCGAGTTTCCTAAGCAAATAATAAAAGGACTGGGCGAAATAGGTGGTTTTGGACCCTACATACCAGAACAATATGGCGGAGCAGGTTTAGACCAAATTTCCTATGGTTTAATAATGCAAGAAATAGAACGAGGCGATTCGGGTGTGCGTTCCACATCATCAGTGCAATCATCTTTAGTAATGTATCCAATTTACAAATACGGAAACGAAGAGCAACGAATGAAATACTTACCTAAATTAGCTACTGGCGAATTTATGGGTTGCTTTGGTTTAACCGAACCAGATCACGGCTCAAATCCTGGTGGAATGACAACCAATTTTAAAGACATGGGCGACCATTATCTTTTAAACGGAGCAAAAATGTGGATATCAAATGCACCTTTTGCAGATATTGCTGTAGTTTGGGCAAAAAACGAAGAAGGTCGTATTCACGGACTTATAGTAGAACGCGGAATGGAAGGTTTTTCTACTCCCGAAACCCACAACAAATGGTCATTACGTGCCTCATCAACGGGCGAATTAATTTTTGATAACGTAAAAGTGCCAAAAGAAAACCTATTGCCAAACAAATCTGGATTAGGAGCACCACTAGGTTGTTTAGACTCGGCTCGTTACGGAATTGCTTGGGGTGCCATAGGTGCTGCAATGGATTGTTACGACACCGCTTTGCGTTATGCAAAAGAACGTATTCAGTTCGATAAACCAATTGCAGGAACACAATTGCAACAGAAAAAATTAGCCGAAATGATTACCGAAATCACCAAAGCACAGCTGTTAACATGGCGTTTAGGTGTATTGCGTAACGAAGGTAAAGCCACATCGGCACAAATATCTATGGCGAAACGAAACAACGTAGATATGGCAATAAACATTGCTCGTGAAGCTCGTCAAATACTAGGTGGAATGGGAATTACAGGCGAATATTCAATCATGCGTCACAGCATGAATTTAGAATCGGTAATCACCTACGAAGGCACACACGACATCCACTTGCTAATTACAGGAATGGACATCACCGGAATTCCTGCGTTTAAATAATTAGAAGCACAAAGGCTTGGGCATTTTAGTAAATCATTTTCCTGCTGTCCGCTATATCTTTGCCTTACAGGCAAAGGATGCCGCTTCCATCAGGGCTAAAAGCCAATCGTAAACCTTAAACAAAATATAAAAATCATAAAATGCTTCGTAAATCCACGAAGCATTTTTACTTTTGTATAAAATTTGTAACATGACAATAGCACAAATAACCCAAGCCATAACTCCAGCTCGTAAACAATTGCTAAACCACGCATTGTACAGTAAAATCAATACGCCAAAAGAGCTAAACGCTTTTTTGCAAACGCATGTATATGCTGTTTGGGATTTTATGTCGCTGTTAAAAGCCTTACAAATAAAATTAACGTGTACCCAAACTCCTTGGGTTCCAATTGGTAATCCACAAACCCGTTACTTAATAAACGAAATTGTATTAGCCGAAGAAACTGACTTGGCACCAAACGGTTCACGTCAGTCACATTTTGAAATGTACCTTTCTGCTATGCAGCAATGCGGAGCAAACACAGAACCTATAACTTCTTTTTTAAAGCAAGTTATAGAAACTCAAAATATATTGGTTGCCATTAAACAAAGCGACTTACACCCAAATGTAAAAAGTTTTTTAAACTTTACATTTACTTTAATTGAACAAGGCAAACCACACCAAATAGCAGCTGCGTTTACCTTTGGTAGAGAAGACTTAATACCTTCTATGTTTACTGAGATTTTAAGAAACCTACAAGCTAAGTTTCCAAAAGTAGATCTAAGTGAATTAGTGTATTATTTTGAGCGTCACATTGAGTTAGACGCAGATGATCATGGTCCTATGGCACTTCAAATGGTAGAGGAACTTTGTGAAAACGACTCCCAGAAGTGGGCAGAAGTAGAAGAAGTTTCACTACAGGCACTCGCACAGCGCAGCTTACTTTGGGACGCCATTGCAGAAGAAATTGAAGCTGCTAAATTAGTAGAAGCTTAGTTTTTTAAAACATTGTTCGCGGAATGTAGGTTGTATATTGTAAAATGTAGATTTTCCACTTTTGTCATTTCGAGTGTAGCGTAGCGAGGAAAAATCCCTTTTCTTTTTTTACATTTAGACATTTGACTTTACAACTTAATTAGACAACTTTCCCTATATTTGAAAAAAATAAGAAACTATGATGCAGTGGGAGCAACTATTGTCTTTAAAAAGACAAGGCGATACTACAAAACGATTACGTAAAGAACAAAACCCAACTCGTTTGGGCTTTGAAGTAGATTATGATCGTATCATTTTTTCATCAGAATTTAGAAGTTTACAAGACAAAACCCAAGTTGTACCTTTATCTAAAACCGATTTCGTTCATAACCGATTAACGCATAGTTTAGAGGTTTCGGTTGTTGGACGTTCTATAGGGCGTTTAGTTGGTGCAAAAATCATAGAAAAATATCCGTATCTAAATGCGATACATGGTTACGAAGGTAACGATTTTGGTGCTATAGTTGCTGCTGCATCGTTGTCTCACGATATTGGAAATCCACCTTTTGGACATAGCGGTGAAAAAGCAATTGGTGAATATTTTACACAAGGTAACGGTCAAAAATACCGTCCATTCCTAAGCGACAAAGAATGGCAAGATATTATAGATTTTGAAGGTAATGCAAACGGTTTTTCCGTTATGGCAGCAAGTAGAGAAGGCGTTCCAGGTGGTTTGCGTTTAACATATGCAACTTTGGCTGCTTTTATGAAATACCCCAAAGAAAGCTTGCCTAAAAAACCAAATAAAGAAATTCAGAATAAAAAATATGGTTTTTTTCAGCAAGACAAATCTTTTTTTGAGACCGTTGCTACCGAACTGGGAATGCTAAAAAATAATTATGAAGGTATTACATATAAACGTCATCCTTTAGCCTACTTAGTAGAAGCTGCAGACGATATTTGTTATACAATTATAGACTTTGAAGACGGTATTAACTTAGGTTGGATTGATGAAGATTTTGCCTTGGAGTATCTTATTAAATTAGTTAAAAACGGAATCGATTCTAATAAATACCATAGTTTAGTTACTAAAAAAGACCGTATTAGTTATTTAAGAGCTATAGCTATTGGTAGCTTAATTAACGAAGCTGTTCGAGTGTTTTTAGAGAACGAAGAGCTTATTTTAAAAGGGGAATTCCCTTTTGCATTAATGGATAAATGTGCCTACAAAGCACAAATGGACGATATAATTGCGATAAGTGTTAAAAACGTTTACAAACAAAAAAGTGTGGTAGAAAAAGAGCTAGTTGGCTACAAAGTTATTCATACTTTACTAGATGTTTTTTGTACAGCTTATATGAACAGAAATGAACACGATAATAGTAATTATAATAAACTTATTATTTCACTCTTACCCGAACGATTTAATCAAAAACCAGATACTACGTATAATGAATTAATGAATATTTGCCAGTTTGTGTCTTTATTAACCGACGGTAAAGCATTAGAATTGTTTCAATTAATACAATCGGCTAGGTAAAATATTAAAAGTTATAAACCATACCAACGGTTAGCATTTGCTTTAACTGAATTTTTGGTCCACGCTCAATTTCTTCGCCATTAAATTCTTTTGTAGTTTTAATGTCGTCGTCGTAAATAATATGGTTGCCAATAGTAGCTCTTACATATTTATTTACTTTTAATTCAAACTCAAAGCGCCAATCAACGTCTATATTTCCAAAATTATTTAAATAATCAGAATAAAGACTTAATCGGTGGTCTAAAAATATATTAGTAAATACTTCTTTTTCCCAGTGATTGGTTATTAAAAAACCAATTTCATTTCTAGACTTCTTCCCTTTTCTAATAACATTTCCGTCAACATCGTACTCTGCTTTTTCTACTCCATAAGCACCTTTATCAGCTAAACGTTGGTTTAAAACAAATGTAGATTTTTGAGTTACAGGTGACAAATACCATTCTATTTTCTTTTCTTTATTAGAATATTCTGCACCAACACCTAAAAATAAATAGGCAGGTGCCATTAGGCGAGAAATAGCTATATCTCTATTGGGATAGGAATAACCGGGAGCTAATTGTGTATTGAAATTAAATTTAGCACTGTACAGCCAAAGGCTTTTTTCTTTTTGTTGGTAACCAAAAGTAGATGTTAGCTGAATTTGGTCGTCTGTTTTTTGCGTTTTTTGCCCTTCTTGTTTGTTGATTCCATAACGTACAATAAGTTCGTTGTCCCATTGCAAACGGTCTTTTTTATAATCGCGTTCAAACCTACCGTGTGCCAAACCAGATAATGAGGTATTTCCTCCTGCATTCCAATTTACAAAGGTAATTTGTGAAATATCTAAACCTATTTTATTTTTTTTTGTCCAAAAAGCTAAACTATCTTTTGGTTTTTGTTCGGGAGTAGTGTTTTGAGCAAATGCAAATGAAGCGGCTAAAAACAGTAAAGAATAAAGTAAGCGTTGCATTAAAAATATTGTTTTAGGGTATGTGTAATAGACTCAACGTCTAATTTACAAATTTGTTGTAATTCTTCTACCGTTCCGTGTTCTATAAACACATCTGGAACGCCAAAATTACAACAATTTATGGTTTTATTTTGTTGGTTAATGTAAACGGAAATGGTTTCGCCCCAACCACCTTTTATAGCGCCTTCTTCGTAGGTTAAAATGGTATCGTAAGTTGAGCTAATTTCGTTTAGTAATTTATAATCCAATGGTTTTATAAACGGAAAATGGTATAGAGAAATGGAGCTATTTTTGTCCTCATTTTTTAAAATAGAAGCAATACGAGCAGAAAGTGTTCCAGTTGCTAAAACAGCTGTTTTTTTACCTTTATAAAGTGGAATACCTTTACCCATTTCTAATGTTTCAAATGGTTTTTGCCAGTCTAAAACTTCACATCTCCCTCTAGGATAACGAATAGCAAATGGCAGCTCGGCACTCTGCGCCATAAAAAGTAAATTACGCAATTCTAACGCGTCTTTTGGAGCTGTAATTATAAGGTTCGGTATGCATTGTAAATAAGCAATATCAAAAACCCCATGATGTGTGGCGCCGTCAGGACCAACTAAACCTGCTCGATCTATGCAAAAAACTACGAGTAATTTTTGTAAAGCTACATCGTGAATAATTTGGTCGTACGCACGTTGTAAAAAAGTGGAATAGATGGCACAATACACTTTTTTGCCTTGCGTTGCCATTCCTGCCGCAAGTGTAACTGCGTGTTGCTCTGCAATACCTACATCAAATGCGCGATCTGGGTAGGCTTCCATCATAAATTTAAGAGAACTCCCCGAAGGCATGGCTGGTGTTATGCCTATTATATTTTTATTTAAAGCCGCTAATTCTACTAATGTTTTACCAAAAACATCTTGAAATTTTGGTGCTACTTTTTCATTCGATTTTGGAGCCAGTTCGCCAGTAAAAGCATCAAATTTACCAGGGGCATGATATTTAACCTGATCAGCTTCGGCTAATTTTAAACCTTTACCTTTAGTCGTAACAACATGTAAAAACTTTGGCCCTTTAACATGCTTTAGTCGGTTAAATTCTTTTAATAAAAGAGGTATATTATGTCCATCTATTGGTCCAGAATAATTAAAATTTAAAGAGCGCATCATGTTGTTCTCCTTAGGATTTTTACCTGCTTTTACAGCGTTTAGATACTCTTTTAAAGCACCTACACTTTTATCAATACCAATAGTGTTATCGTTTAGAATTACCAATATATTTGCAGTTGTTGCTCCGGCATGATTTAAAGCTTCAAAAGCCATACCACTAGCAATAGATGCATCGCCTATAACCGCGATATGCTGTTTTTCTTCGTCCGCATTTAATTGAGATGCAATTGCCATTCCCAATGCTGCCGATATTGAAGTAGATGAATGTCCCACACCAAAGGTGTCGTACTCGCTTTCGGTTCTTTTTGGGAAGCCCGATATGCCGTTTAAATCTCTGTTTTGTAAAAAAGCGTCTCGGCGACCTGTGATTATTTTATGTACATAAGCTTGGTGTCCTACATCCCAAACCAGAATATCTTCGGGTGTATTAAAAACAGTATGTAGTGCCAAAGTTAGTTCCACAACACCAAGACTAGCGCCCAAATGTCCTTCTTTTTTAGAAATAACATCTATAATATAAGTTCTTATTTCCAAAGCCAATTGCTCCATCTCTAAAACCGTTAGGTTTCTAATGTCTTTGGGCGAGTTAATGTGTGGCAGCAGTGCTTTCATTTTTTTAAATAATAGCAAAAATACAAATAGAAAATTGTAATTTCGTACGTATGGAAAATATATTTACAGATGCTTATTTTATGAAGAAGGCTTT
>CBFIIG010000010.1:378-9982 GCA_965662615.1 Flavobacterium sp. | reverse complement strand
GCAGAAGCTGAGGCTGCTTTAGAAAAAGGTGAAGTGCCTGTAGGTGCTGTTGTGGTGCATAATAACGTGGTTATTGCTCGTTCGCACAACCTCACCGAGATGCTGCACGATGTTACGGCTCATGCCGAAATGCAAGCTATTACAAGCGCAGCAAATTATATAGGTGGTAAGTATTTAACAGATTGTACATTGTACGTTACTTTAGAGCCTTGTCAAATGTGTGCGGGTGCTTTGTATTGGAGCCAAGTGAGTAAAGTGGTTTTTGGAGCTTCTGATTCTAACAGAGGTTTTATAGCAAAAGGCACTGAGTTGCATCCTAA
This sequence comes from Flavobacterium sp., assembly GCA_965662615.1. GTDB lineage: Bacteria > Bacteroidota > Bacteroidia > Flavobacteriales > Flavobacteriaceae > Flavobacterium. The sequence continues at coordinate 9,662 of CBFIIG010000010.1, read as the reverse complement.
AACGACTGTTGTTAGCGGTGTTTTAGAAGAAGAATGCAGTGCGATTGTAAAAGCATTTTTTAGACAAAAAAGATAGTTTAATTTTATTTGTAATATAATTAATATTTTTACGTTATTTTGTTATTGATTTTTCTAAAAAAAATGAAATTATGATAAAAAAACCACGTGTTGCCGTAGCGCTTATAGTAAGTTTAGGTGTAGTATTGGCTGCTTATTTTTTAGGTAGTTCCTTTAAAAACAGAAATGAAAACTTGGACTCAATTTCTGTAGTTGGTTTGGGAAAAAAAGACTTTGTGTCGGACCAAATTTTATGGCAAAGTAGTTTTGATGCTCGTAGTGAAGATATTAAAGGAGCATACAGTAAAATTTTAGCCGATCAAAAAGTAATTTCAGATTTTTTTGTTTCTAAAGGTTTTAAAACAACTGAGTTTACTTTTGGTAAAGTCTCTTTTAATAAACGTTTTAGAGAAGTTCGTATAGAAAATCCAACAGATCGATATGGAACTGCTTACGAAAGTATTTTTGACGGATACGAAGCCACACAAACCATATTGTTTCAGGCTAAGAAAAACCCAGAGTTAATGCAACGCATAGAACAAGTGGCTAGTAAAACGGCAGAATTGGTTAATTTTGGAATAGAATTAAACTCTAATCGTATTCAATATACCTATTCCGATTTGCCTAGTTTAAAACATTCGCTAATAGAAAGCGGTACGGCAGATGCTTACGAACGTGCGTCTAAAATTGTAAACAAAGCAGACGGTAGTTTGGGTAAACTGAAAAGTGCCAATATGGGTGTTTTTCAAATTACAGGTCAGGGTTCTACAGAAGAAGACAGTTACGGCGGTAATTTTGATGTGTATTCTAAAAATAAATCGGCACGAATAACAGTGCGTTTAGAGTATCAGCTGAATTAACTCTTAGCAAAAAAAGATATAAAAAAACCCGTTTGAATTTCAAACGGGTTTTTTGTTATTTAATTTCTTTACCCTCAGGGTTCTGAAATCGGTATTCAAGATACGTGTAAGCGTCACGAGGTATAATTTTCACCCATTTCTTATGTTTAAAATACCATTTTAAACGTAATGATGGAAAACCTTTTGTAAGGTATGCTGCCACAAACGGATGTGTATGTAAATACACTTTGCTGTGGTCTTTTTTAATTCTTTCAAGTGTTGCCTCTAAATGATCTAGTATTACTATAGGAGCTTCAACTTCTGCACCAATGGCACTTGGGTCTTCTTCTCTAGTTTTTATATTCATTTCGGGTCTAACTCTTTGCCTAGTTATTTGAATTAATCCAAATTTACTAGGAGGTAGTATTTTATGCTTTGCTTTGTCATCGCTCATTTCATCTCTTAAAAAATCAAAGAGTGATTTGCGGTGTTCTGCAGATTGCATATCAATAAAGTCAACTACTATGATGCCTCCCATATCGCGCAGTCGCAACTGGCGAGCAATTTCGGCGGCAGCAATTAAGTTAACTTGTAATGCTGTATCTTCTTGTGTTTTGGCTTTATTAGAGCGGTTACCACTATTCACATCTATCACGTGTAGTGCTTCGGTGTGTTCTATAATAAGGTAAGCTCCTTTTGCCATAGATACAGTTTTACCAAACGATGTTTTAATTTGTCGTTCGATGTTGTATTTTTCAAACAAAGGCACTTCGTTAGAATTATAGCGTTTAACAATTGATGTTTTGTTAGGTGCTATTTCCTGAATGTAATCTTTGGTTTGATTATACAATTCTTCATCATCTATCATAATACTTGAAAAAGAATCATTAAAAATATCTCTAATAATAGAAGATGCTCTTGTTAATTCTCCCAATACTTTAGAAGGGTGATGTGCTGTTTTTAGACGATTACCCATTGCAGACCAACGGTCGAATAGGTTTTGTAAGTCTTTATCCAGTTCGGCTACTTTTTTGCCTTCGGCTACAGTTCGCACTATAACCCCAAATCCTTTTGGTTTAATTGATTTTACCAATCGTTTTAAACGTTCTTTTTCTTCTTTACTTTCTATTTTTTGAGAAATAGAAATTCGGTCAGAAAAAGGAACAAGAACTACATAACGTCCTGCCAAAGAAATTTCCGAACTAATTCGGGGGCCTTTGGTAGAAATAGGTTCTTTAACAATTTGTACTAAGATGGATTGGTTGGCACTAATAGTGTCAGCAATTGCTCCGTCTTTTTCAATTTCTTTTTCAAAAGGAAAATTTTTGAGTGAATAATCTTTTAATTTACCTGCGCTTACAAGTTTAATAAATTTCATTAAAGAAGGAAGGTTAGGTCCTAAATCGTGGTAATGTAAAAAGGCATCTTTTTCGTAGCCTACATTTACAAAAGCCGCATTTAATCCCGAAACAGGTTTGCGTATTTTGGCAATAAAAATATCACCAACGCTAAAATTGTTTTCGTTTTCTTCTTCTTTATGTAATTCTATTAGTTTTCCATCTTTTAATAAGGCAAAATCTACCGCATCAGAACCGGATCTAATGATTAATTCTTTATTCATGCTGTACATTTTTATCTATACGAAATTGCAAAACAGTATTGTTTTGGTATCACTATAGATGGATTAATAAATTTTTACAGGATTTTATTCCCATGGTTGCTTGTTTAAGCAACATTTTCAATGAACGTGTGTAAAAAAGAAAAGTAGTTAAAAACTACTTTTTCTTTTTGTGACGGTTAGCTCTTGCTCTCTTCTTACGTTTGTGAGTAGCTACCTTATGTCTTTTTCTTTTCTTACCACTTGGCATAATAGATAGGTTTTAGTGTTAATAATAATTTTTTAAACAGGTACTTCTGTTTTTGTTTTTACTCCTTCTACAAAAACCTTTGCAGGCTTAAATGCTGGAATGTTGTGTGCAGGTATTTTTATTGTTGTGTTCTTAGAGATGTTTCTACCCGTTTTTTCGGCTCTTGTTTTAACAATAAAACTACCAAATCCGCGTAGGTAAACATTATCTCCTGTCTCCAATGAATTTTTTACTTCTTCCATAAAAGACTCTACAGTTGATTGAACATCAGCTTTTTCAAGGCCTAATTTGTCAGAAATTTTAGTTACGATATCAGCTTTCGTCATTTTCTTTCGGGTTTAACTTTTGTGTGTTTTTTTGAGTTTGCAAATATATGAATTTAAAATCCAATAAATCAATCTATTTCGATTAATTTTTTACCTTCATTTATGTTACTTTTGCTTTCTCAAACCAACAAAACAATGTTTTCTAACCTACTTATAAATTGGTATTTACAAAATAAAAGAGATTTGCCCTGGCGAAAAACCAAAGATGCATATAAAATTTGGTTATCCGAAATTATTTTACAACAAACTCGTGTTGCTCAAGGTTTACCTTATTATATATCATTTGTTAATGCTTTTCCAACAGTGCAAGAATTAGCAAATGCTCCAGAAGAAAAAGTTTTGAAATTATGGCAAGGCTTGGGATATTACTCTAGAGCCAGAAATTTACACGCGGCGGCAAAGTATGTAGTAGAAAATTGTAATGGTGTTTTTCCAACAACATATAAGGAGTTAATTGCGTTAAAAGGAGTTGGCGAATATACTGCTGCTGCTGTGGCTTCTTTTTCTTCTAATGAAAAAGTTGCTGTAGTTGATGGAAATGTATTTAGGGTTTTGGCTCGTTTTTTCGGAATAGAATCGGATATTTCAATAGGTACAACCAAAAAGGAATTTCAGCAAAAAGCCAATTCACTTATACCAACTAAAGCTGCCGATTTTAACCAAGCTATAATGGAGTTTGGTGCATTGCAATGTGTGCCAAAATCACCTAACTGTTCGGTTTGTCCGCTGCAAATAAATTGTGTAGCCTGTGCCACTGGAAAAGTAGATTCGTTACCCGTTAAAACCAAGAAAACTAAAGTGACCAATCGATTTTTACATTATATTATTGTAAAAGATAAAGCAGGAAATTTTATTTTAAACAAGCGAGAAACCAAAGGTATTTGGCAAAATTTATATGAATTCCCTGTTTTTGAAACAGAAAAAGCAATGACAGAGTCCGAATTTGAAAATTGGTTTAAAAATTACACATTTTTAGACAATCAATCTGTTGAAAAACGCATTTTAGATTCGGATTACCTAGTTCATAAGTTATCACATCAAGCCTTGCATATTCGTTTTGTAGAAGTACGATTAAATACAACTTTAAATCACGCCATTTCATTAGAACAATTGCTTAAATTACCATTCCCCATTGTTTTATTTAATTTTATAGAACGGGTTTACAACCATATTAAATAATTTTTTATCTTTGGTTAAATATGAATATTAAACTATGAGTGGTACTTTAAATAAAGTGATGCTAATTGGGCATTTAGGTGACGAAATTAAAATGCATTATTTTGAAGGTGGTAATTGTATTGGACGTTTTCCTTTGGCTACCACAGACACCTATACAAATAAAACTACTGGCGAACGCATATCTACTACCGAGTGGCACAATATTGTTGTGCGAAACAAGGCAGCCGAAATTTGCGAAAAATATTTATCTAAAGGCGATAAGTTATATGTTGAAGGTAGAATTAAGTCCAGACAATGGCAAGCAGAAGACGGAACGACTAAATATACTACCGAAATTCAGGTATTAGAGTTCACTTTTTTAAACACGAAACGCTCACAGGACGCAGCAGATAAAGATTTAAGTGTATCTGCTACAGTTGATACCATAAAAAACACTAATTTTGACACCAAAGAAAACGATGAGGCCAACTTGCCGTTTTAATGTTTAACTAATTTATAAAAATTTGGATCCAGATCCTTCCAGTTACACCACAGCAATAGATTTTACTTTTATACTTAGCAGTATAAGCGTTCTGGTATTGCTTCTTTGTTCCGCTTTTATTTCAGGTTCAGAAGTGGCTCTATTTTCATTAACCGCTCAAGATATTGACGAACTCAATGAAAATGATCCCAATAAAGGAACAATTATTTCTAATTTTTTAGAAAAACCTAAAAAACTATTGGCAACCATTTTAGTTGCGAATAACTTTATAAACATTGCCGTTGTAATTTTGTTTTCGTCTATTAGCGAAACTCTTTTTTCTGGCATTTCTAATCCAATTTTACTTTTTGTAGTGGAAGTTGGTGTGGTTACTTTTTTAATTTTATTGTTTGGTGAAGTTTTGCCAAAAATTTATGCAAGTAGAAACAATATTGCATTCTCAAAAATTGTAAGCTTACCTATTTCAATTCTTTTTACCATTTTAACTCCTATTACTGTTCCAATGCGAAATGTTATTTCTTTTATAGAGAAAAAATTTAGCGTTCAAAAAACCAGTTTTTCGGTAGATCAATTGTCTCAAGCATTAGAATTAACAAATCAAAACGAAACTTCGCAAGAAGAACAGAAAATATTAGAAGGTATTGTAACTTTTGGAAATACTGAGGTTAGACAAGTTATGAGTCCTAGGATAGATGTTTTTGCTTTAGAGAAAACAGAAACCTATGCCGAAATAATGAAAAAAATTATAGACAAAGGTTATTCTCGTATCCCCGTTTATTCGGAATCTATAGATCATATAGAAGGTGTTTTATTCGTTAAAGACCTTATTCCGCACATAGAGGCAGATGATAATTTTGAATGGAATAGTTTATTGCGTTCTCCTTTTTTTATTCCTGAAAACAAAAAACTAGATGATTTGCTTAAAGATTTTCAGGGAATGAAAAACCACTTGGCTATTGTGGTTGATGAATATGGTGGTACTGCCGGACTTATAACCCTAGAAGATGTTTTGGAGGAAATTGTGGGTGATATAAGCGACGAGTTTGACGATGAAAATATATTTTATTCGAAAATTGACGATAAGAATTTCTTATTTGAAGGTAAAATAAGTTTAAAAGATTTTTATAGAATTGTAGCAGTTGACGAAAACTTGTTTGAAGAGAATAAAGGCGAGGCTGAAACATTGGCAGGCTTTATATTAGAGATTTCTGGAAATTTCCCAAAGAAAGGTCAAAAATTAACATACGAAAACTGCTTATTTACCGTTGAAACATTAGATAAAAGAAGAATAAAACAAATTAAAGTAACGCTTAAGTAAAATGAAATATTTTATAGTTCTACTCGTAACTTTTTTACTTATTAGTTGTAAAGATGAGGTTTTTCCAAAACCCGCTGCACAATTAAAATTAGAATACCCAACGGCAATTTATAGTGAGTTTAAAGCTGAAAATTTTACTTTTTTAACGAACCAAAATGCGTTTGTGAAATCAAAAAATACTGTATCCAAAGAAATTCATTATCCAAAAATGAAGGCAACAGTTTTTTTAAATTATATGCCAGTAGCCAATAATATAGAAGCACTTTTAACAGATGCACAGAAATTAACATACGACCACGTAATTAAAGCAGATCAAATCACAGAGCAGCCTTTTGTAAATTTTGACAATAAGGTGTACGGTATGTTTTATGAAGTTGGAGGTAATGCGGCAACTAATGTTCAGTTTTATGCAACCGACAGTACTAAGAACTTTATGTTGGGTAGTCTGTATTTTTATGCTAAACCTAATTACGATTCTATTTTGCCTGCGGCAGATTACATAAAAAAAGACATCCGAAAAATAATTGAAACCCTTAAATGGGAGTAATTATTTTTCGGATGTAATTTGTTTGAGTCAAAATTTATATCTGATCCTTTACTGTTTCTAATTTGGCAACTTTATAAGTGTCTCCACCAGCAACAGCTTCGCAAGTTTTTACAATGTCTTCTGCACTAGTTACTAAAGTATTAAAATGCACTGTAGCTGTTTTGTTTTCAAAATCTACAACAGCACTTTCTACACCTTTCATACCTGCAACTTTAGTTTCTATTACTTTGGCACATCCCATTGCACAAGTCATACCTTCAATCTCAAAAAATGCAGTAGCTAGTTCTTTAGGTGCGTTTTCGTCTGCGGTAACTTCAGTTGTTGCAGTTACTTCTTCTGCGTTTTTGTTTTCGTCTTTACAGCTAGCAAGGGTTATTAATCCTGCAAATACAAGTGCTGTTAATTTTAATGTTTTCATATATAAAAGTGTTTAGTACAAATTTACAAAAAAATGCAGTTCGTTAAAAAATAAAGTCAGACTTTTGTGCTTTAGTTCCAAATATGAAAAACATACATCCAAAATGGCTTTTACTAATTACCCTTGCAGTTGTTTGGGGTAGTTCTTTTATTTTAATGAAAAAAGGGCTAGAGAATTTAAATGCCATACAAATGGGTTCGTTGCGAATTATTTTTGCAGCTTTAGCTATGTTAATTATTGGCTTTATAGAATTAAAAAAAATACCAAAACACAAGTGGAAATATTTAATTTTAACAGCTTGTTTTGGGACTCTTCTACCTATTTATTTATTTGCTTTTGCGCTTACCCAAATAGATGGTTCTGTTAGTGCTATTCTAAATAGTTTAACACCGCTTAATACATTAATAATTGGCGCTTTGTTTTTTGCTGTTCAGTTTCAAAAGAGACAGCTTTATGGAGTGATTATTGGTTTTATAGGTAGCTTTTTAATTATTTATTTTGGCGCAGAAAACAATCCAAATCAACAATATTTGTATGCTTTACTCGTAATAATTGCATCTGTTTGCTATGCAACAAATGTAAATTTATTAAAAAAACACTTATCCGATGTTTCGCCTTTGGCTATTTCTGTGGGTAATTTTTCTGTTTTATTAGTACCTGCAATTGTAATTTTATTTCAGACTAATTTCGCATCCATTAGTCAGGAACCGCAAGTTATAAACAGTTTGTTTTATGTTGCTGTTTTAGGAGTTGTTGGTACAGGTTTAGCAAATATTATGTTTTTTAAACTAATTCAAATGTCGTCACCTATTTTTGCTTCTTCGGTTACGTACTTAATTCCAGTTGTTGCTTTTGTTTTAGGTGTTTATTTTTATCAAGAATCGCTTCATACTTTGCAGTTAATAGGCGCAAGTATTGTGCTTTTAGGCGTGTATCTTTCTAGTAAAAAATAAAGCTGTTGATAACTATAATTTTTTATAAAAAGTATAAAACGTATTTTTGTTAACTACCTATTTAAAATACCTTTTAGCTGATGTTTTTAATTTTTGATACGGAAACTACGGGACTTCCACGTAATTGGAATGCACCCATAACCGATACCGATAACTGGCCTCGTTGTATTCAAATTGCTTGGCAATTACACGATGAAATGGGTGTGCTTATAGAACATCAGGATTATTTGGTAAAACCAGATGGGTTTAATATTCCGTATGATGCCGAGCGTATTCATGGAATTTCAACCGAATTAGCAGAAGAAAAAGGTATTCCTCTACAAGAGGTTTTAGAAAAATTTAATATTGCCTTATCTAAAGCAAAGTTTGTTGTGGGTCAAAACGTAGGTTTTGATGTTAATATTATGGGTTGTGAGTTTCATAGAATGAATGTGAATTCGCCTATGGCATCAATGCCTGTTTTAGATACCTGTACCGAAGTTACGGCTCAAATGTTACAATTGCCTGGTGGTAGAGGCGGAAAGTTTAAATTGCCAACGTTAACCGAATTACATCAATTTTTATTTAATAAACCTTTTGCAGAAGCCCATAATGCAACTGCCGATGTAGAAGCAACCACACGTTGTTTTTTAGAATTAATAAATAGAGGTTCGTTTACGGCATCACAGCTGGGTGTTGAAAAAGAATATTTTACTGATTTTAAAGCTAAAAATCTAGGAACTATTCCGCTAATTGGTTTAAAGCACATAAACCTTAAAAAGGCGTCAGACGAAATAAGGGAGCGTTTACTTAAAACCGATGAAGTTGAAATTTCTAAACAAGAAATTGAAGCGAATAAAGCCGAATTAAAATCGGTTGATTTTGTGCATTTGCACAATCATTCACAATTTTCGGTTTTGCAATCTACTATTTCTATTCCAGATTTGGTTGCTGGTGCAGCAAAGTACAATATGAAAGCCGTTGCAATGACCGATCATGGAAATATGATGGGTGCTTTTCATTTTATAAATGCAATAAATAATCAAAACAAATCGGCGAAAGCCAAAATAGAAGCCGAAGGCGAAGACGCTGCAACAATTGTAAAACCAATAATTGGTTGCGAGTTTTTTGTATGCGAAAATCATTTAGACAAAACCCGAAAAGACAATGGTTACCAAATGGTATTATTGGCTAAAAATAAAAACGGCTATCATAATTTAGCCAAAATGTCTTCTATTGCATATACAAACGGGTTTTATTATGTACCAAGAATTGATAAAAAAGTAATAGAACAATACAAAGAAGATTTAATTGTATTG
>CBFIIG010000010.1:0-368 GCA_965662615.1 Flavobacterium sp. | reverse complement strand
ATTGAGCGGAAGTTTGTACGGTGAAATTTCGAGTAAAATTTTAAATATAGGCGAAAATCAAGCTATAGAAGCCATAGAATGGTGGAAAGAACAGTTTGGTGATGATTTTTATTTAGAAATAATGCGTCACGGTCAAGAAGACGAAGACCGTGTTAATACTACTTTAATAACTTTGGCAAAAAGCCAAAATGTAAAATTAGTAGCTACAAACAATACGTATTACATAAATAAAGAAGATGCCAATGCACACGATATTTTATTGTGTGTAAAAGAAGGCGAAAAGCAAGCTACTCCAATTGGTAGAGGAAGAGGTTACAGATACGGATTGCCTAATCAGGAATATTATTTTAAGTCTCCAGACGAGATGA
>CBFIIG010000009.1:18626-27984 GCA_965662615.1 Flavobacterium sp. | reverse complement strand
CCTCGAATTAAGAGCTAAGAATAATGAAACAATTGCTAATAAATATGGGTCTTTATTAGAAAAGTATAAAGAACAAGTGTCTTTATTTGAAAAGAACAATAAAAAAGGTTTTAGAGGATTATTTAGTTAAAAAAATAAGTTGTAAAATCAGTTACTAACAAAAAAAAATAAATTGTTTTAATAGCAATATTTAAATTATTATGAAATTAAAACATTTTTTAATCCTCCTTTCAAGTATACTATTTTTATGTAGTTGCGAAAGTGAAAATATAAATAATGAAAAAAATCGTCTTCAAGAGTTAGAGGTAGAATTAGTAAAATCCATCACAAATCATGATTATGATCGCGTCAAAATTTTATGCATTCAAATGGAATGGCAATATGTAGCAACAACTGTTGGTGCCGCTACAGAATGTGAAAAGTTAGCAGAAATATGGGATGATAAAAGAAGAAATTATTTAAAAGCCATTGGAGTAGATCCTGCTAATTTTTTAGGAAATAAGCCTGAACCAAAATCATTTAAAGAACAATTATTAGGAGAATAAATTACTATTTACTTACTAAAAAAGTCAAAATAAGGATAGTTAAAAAAACAGATTGATTATGATTATAAATAATATAAAAATCGCTCAAAAAAGCATTCAATTTAAATTGATTTAAAAATGGTCAAAATAAAATTAAAAATAATTTGTTTTTGTTTGTTAGGATTCCCTTTTATAAGCTTTTCTCAATCCATAGTAAACACTGAAAGTATGTCAACCAAAACCGACAGTACTTTTGTTTTTACTACAAACTTAGAAGGAAATTATACTACCGGTAATATTGAGTTAGTTCAATTTAATTTGGCAAATCAATTGGCTTATAAAAAAAATAAAAATTTAATTCGTCTTTTTTTAAATTATGAGTTTATATCTCAAGATAAAGAAACCATTTCTTCGGATTATACCAGTCAAATTAGATCTAGCTATAACTTAAAAAAGAACTCTCTATTTGCCTTTATTCAAGGTCAAAAAGCTATATCACTATCTTTAAACAGTCGCTATTTGGCAGGTTTTGGATACCGTCACAATCTTATTAAAAAGGGTGTAAATTATCTAGATGTTTCTTTTGGGCCTTTTTATGAAAACGAATTGTATTTAAAAGGTTATCCTAATGAAGTACATAAAATTAATTATAGATCCAGTTTAAGTATTTTTTCTAATTTTAAAATTTCTGAAAAATTACAAAATAATATGGTAGTATATTACCAATTAAATTCTGAAAACTTAGACGACTACCGACTTTATATAGAACCTAGACTGGTATACAGTTTAGAGCATTTTAAAATTTATACCACATTAAGTTACAGGTATCATTCAACACCCTATATTGATATTAAAAAAACAGATTCTCAATTTTTATTTGGTGTAACTTATGATTTAGGATTTAATTAAAACATGAAGAAATGAAACTTAATACTCAACTATTTTTACTATTTTGTACTACACTGTTCTTTTCTTGTAAAAACGGAGATGTGATTGAAAATGATACTCAAATTGAATCTAGCTTAGATGAATTAATTATAAGATCTAAAAACTTTCAAACCGAAAAAGAACTTTTAGAGATAGAAAAAAACTACCAAGAATTTAGAGATTTACATGCTGACTCATTGCTAAAAAAACTGAATGCTAAAAATCAATCCTTATTGAGTACAATTGAACTTGCAAAAAAACTCGATTATGTTTCATTAGTTAACAAACAAGGTACATTTGCAAGTAAAGGTTCAAAATACACCGAACTATTTTATGGCTTAAAAAATGATTCAATACGGATTCACTTTGATGCAGACAAACGAATAAAAAGTTTAAAAATCATAGAAGAACAAAGTGGTAGACAATTGAAAAGTATATCTAAAAATGAATTTGATTATACTTTTGATGTGTATTTTGATAATCCGTTTTCAATAACCATTGAGTTTGTTGAAGAAGCTTATTTTAACTTATCGGTAGAACGACGTCCTTATTCTTTAGAAAATAAATTTGCTAAATGCGAAATTAAAACCGACTCCATAGAAAGTAACAAAAAATTAGTAGGATATGAACAAGGTACTCGTTTAAAATATGAGAAAGTATTTAATGAACCCAAAAAATTTGTAGTTTCAAAATCGCTTAGTTTTTCTGGCGAATCTAAAGTGTATGCCGCAATTGAATTACCACCAAATACTGTGGAATTTATTTATACCCTCAGAATTTCAGGAGATTCAGATAAGTTAAAAGAAGATGGAACTTTATACAACCAAGTAGATAAATCGTATCGTAAAATAAAAATGTTAGGTCTCCCTATTTGGGAATCGGAAGGCAGTCAAACAAGCTTAACCAGAGAAATTTTAAACAGTATTTTTAAACCTAAAGTGGATCATTACGCCTTAAATATTTTCTTTTTTGATAGAGAAAAAGAAATTAAAAAATTCATCAACTACAGTGGTTCTGATTATGCGTCTGCATTTGCTTATGATATAAATAATAGTGCAATTTCTTCTGAAAGTAGAACTGGACTTGTAAAAAAAACAAAATCGGGTTATTCTTATATTGGGCTACAAACCACTTCAACTTTTTCAGATACTTATGCTTGGTTAGATGCTGTTGCTTTGTATGAAGTTAAGTATTATTATAAATTAAAAAGAAAATTAATTCGCAAATAAATATAATATGTTTGGATTTGGTAAAAAACTAGGTTTGTCTTTTTCTATAAAGAGACTTGTAGGAATTTCAGGTATAAAGTCATCAATCGCAAGAAAAACAGGAGTTCCTTTAACAAAAGGAGGTCTTGAAAGAAAAATTGGTAGCAAAATTATTAAAACTTTGTTAGGTTTTTTTTTAAAATAATAAACAATTATCATCTTAACTAAATAAAAATATGAATACTTCTAAGTTAAAGTATATAGTTATTAGTTTTTTATCATTCGTAATGTTTATTTTACTAGTATACATAATCTAATATTTTTCTAATTTATTAATAATAAAAACATTAAAAACTATTTTTTTAATGTTTTTTTTTTTTAGTTATATTTTGTTAAACTTTTTTTGTTCAAGTGATTTGATTTTAATATATTCGAGGATTAAACAACCAAAAAAAAACTATGAAAAAATTATTATTTATCATGTTCTTCTTTACTTCATTGGCTTTTAGCCAGGTTTTAACAGAAGGATTTGAAGGAACTTCTGGCCCAACTGGGGGTACTTGGACGTTAGATTCTGGTACGTGGGCACGATTTGAAGTAGGGACACCCGGTTTTCAATGGGCTCCAACAACTGCCAATCCAAATTCGGGTTCAAGAGCTGCATTTATGGTAAAACAAAATGGAGTTGCAACCGAAGATTGGTTAGTTACACCTCAAGTTTTGGTACCTGCCAATGGTCAGTTACGTTTTTATAATAGATTGGCTCAAAATGCTAATCAAGGTAATATGTTTTATATTATGGTATCTACCACTAGCCAAACAGATCCTACAACTTTCACACAAGTTGCTGTGTTTGATGAGGAAGAGCTAATGGATGAGCCTGCTGCTGGTAACGGTGGTTCAGGTGCTTATAATATATACAATCAAATTACTTTACCTTTAACTGCTTATGTTGGCGACAATGTTTATATAGCATTTAAATCTACACAAATAGGTGGAGGAGACAGTTGGTATTTAGATGATGTAGTTGTAGATCAAGTTTGTATAACTCCTTCTGCAATAACAACTTCAAACATTACAGCTACTTCAGCTACTATATCTTGGACAGATACAAATTCAGCTTCTTCTTTCGAAATTGAATATGGTCCTGTCGGATTTACTCCAGGAACTGGAACAGTGGTGACAGCAACCACAAATCCATATACTTTAACTGGTTTAACAAGTATATCATCATACGATTTTTATATTACTACTCTATGTTCGCCTACCAATTCAAGTGAACAGTCAGATGTTACTACTTTTAATACAACGGCTCTTCCACCAATTTGTGGTGGTAATTTTGTTGATAACGGAGGTGCATCAGCTAATTATTTAAGTAGTTCTAATCAAACTATTACAATATGTCCCGACAATCCAAATGAATCGGTTATAGTTACTTTTTTATCTTTTATAACAGAAGAGGGTTACGATGCTTTATATGTTTATAATGGTACAACAGCAACTGCTGCAAATATTATTTCAAGTGGTAATGGCCCTGGAAATGTAATTGGCGGACAGGCAGGCGGTTTTTGGGGAGATTTAAATGATAATTTACCTGGTCCATTTATTAGTGCAACTCCTGGTGGTTGTTTAACTTTTAAGTTTAGAAGCGATAGTAGTTTAAATTTAGCAGGATGGTTAGCAAATATTTCTTGTGCGTCTTGTGTTTTACCAACTAATTTAGCTACTTCTAATATTCAAATGGATACAGCAACTTTAACTTGGACAGATAATAATATTCCAGCTGCAACGGCTTGGGAAGTTGTAGTTCAGCCTGTGAATTCAGGTTTACCTACTGCAGCCTCTACAATTATTCCAGCAACTACAAATCCATTTACACTTCCAGTAGGAACTTTAACAGCCGGTACATCTTACGAATTTTATGTAAGAGCTGTATGTAGCGCTTCTAGTTCTAGCGGTTGGTCTACTCCTAAAGCTTTTAATACTGTAATTTGTGACCCAACTGATCAATGTTTATATGTTTTTGATACTTGGGATACTTTCGGTGATGGTTGGAATGGAAATACAATGTCTGTTTTACAAAACGGAATTGAAGTTGGGCTTATTACAGGGCCAACTTCAGCCGATGCTGAAAATCATATTCAATTTTCGGTTGCTTTATGTCATGATATTCCATTTACTTTGGAGTGGAATAGTGGAGGTAATTTTGCAGGAGAAGTAGGAATAGAGATTATTGATCCTTTTACAGAATCGGTTTATATTAAAAACCCTGGCGAAGGCTCCCAAGGGACAACATTATATTCCGGACTAGCGAATTGTATTCCTCCACCATGTCCTAAACCAATTAATTTAAGTTTTTCAAATAGTACAGAAACATCAACAATTTTAAATTGGACAGAAGTTGGAACTGCAACTCAATGGACGGTAGAATATGGACCAATTGGCTTTGCTCAAGGAACAGGAACAACAGTTACTGTTTCAGCACCACTACCTTATACTTTACAAGGATTAAATTCGGGTACATTATATCAATTTTATGTTCAGGCAGATTGTGGTGCAACAGATGGTTTAAGTACATGGTCTGGACCTGGTCAGTTTGCTACACAAATATCCAATGATGAATGTGTAGATGCAATTGTAGTTATACCTAATTCAAATTTGAATTGCAACAATTTTTCATCGGGTTTATTATCAGGTGCTACTGGCTCATTAGAATCGAATAACTGTGGTGGTAACGACGACGACGACGTATGGTTTGAATTTGTAGCTACGGCTACAACTCATTTTATAACTTTAGGGAACATAGTTGGAGATCAATTTGATTTAGATTTTGTTTTATATGAAGGTGATCAATGTTCAAATTTGACACAATTACTTTGTAGTGGAGCTACTACTCAAGAGGTTACTGGTTTAACAGTTGGCTCAACATATAAATTAAGGGTTTATTCGGGAACATCTACAACCAATATGGACACTTCTTTTGAAGTTTGTATTACAACACCTTCAATGATTGTTGACAATACCACATATACAGTTGAAGAATTAATTACAGATGTTTTAATAAATTCACCTTGTGCACAAGTAAGTAATATTACTTTTAAAACAGGTACAACTAATGGAGCAAATTCTTCAAACGGAATTGCATATTTTCAAGATAGTTCTAACGATTTACCTTTTAATAGTGGTATTATTTTATCAACAGGAGACGCTATGCGTTCCAGCGGTCCAAATACAAGTGGATTATCTGATGGGACATCTGCATGGACAGGAGATGCCGAATTATTTTCTTACATACAAGGTTTAGGAATTGACCCATTTTTAAATTCTTATAATAATGCAACCGTAATAGAGTTTGACTTTGTGCCTTTAATAGATAATATTAGTTTTAACTTTATGTTTGCATCAGAAGAATACGGAACTTATCAATGTGATTTTTCAGATGCTTTTGCTTTTTTCTTAACTGATGTTACATCAGGCACTACAACTAATTTAGCGGTTTTACCGGGTACTACAATCCCTGTTTCTGTTGTTACTATTAGAGATAATACTTATAATGGGGGGTGTGCTTCTGCAAATGAGCAATATTTCGATGTATTTAATGGCTTTCCTAACAATCCTAATTTAGCTACAACAAATTATAATGGACAAACGGTAGAACTTATTGCTCAATCGAGTGTTACTCCGCTTAACACGTATCATATTAAATTAGTAATTGCCGATAGAAATGATACTGCATTTGACTCGGCTGTTTTTCTAAAAGAAAATAGTTTCGATTTAGGAAATGTAGATTTAGGCTCAGATTATTTAGAGTCGGAGGATAATGCTTTATGCAATGGGGAAGATATATTGATAGAAAGTGGTTTGAACACTTCTCTTTATTCCTTTACATGGGAAAAAGATGGTATTATAATACCAGGAGAAACAGGTCCTAGTTTAACCGTTAACCAAGAAGGAGTTTACTCTGTAAATGCAACGTATATTGGAACAACTTGTGCATCTACAGACAGTGTTATTGTTGATTTTTATGACACAATTACAATAGGACAAATGCAAAATTTAACAAATTGTGAATCGACTAGTTTTGCACTTTTCGATTTAACGTTAAATAGTCAAGCTGCTTTTAATGGTTTGGATACTTCTTCACATTCAATTTCTTTTTACGAAAATCTAGCCGATGCTGAAGCAGGACAAAATCCAATATTAACACCTAATGCTTACACAAATACAATAGCCGATTTACAAACTATTTATGTGGTTATTTCAAACATTAATAATGGTTGTTCGTCGTTGTCTAGTTTTACAATAAATGTAAGTTCTAACCCAGATTTTACCATTACAAACGATTTTGAAATTTGTAACGTACAAAATCAAACTATTACTGTTACACCTTTAAACTTTACAGATGCTGAGGTTTCATATTCTTGGACAAAAGATGGTGTTGCAATTGCTAATACGACTAATACTATTACAAATGCAACTGAAGGTGTATATGAAGTTACAGTAAATAAAAACGGCTGTATCGCTACTGCTTCTACTATTGTTACAATTGGCGAAATTGTATCTCCAAATTTTGATATGATAGATGATTTGTGTTCAGGATCTTTAGATACACTTTTACCTAATGCATCTATAAACGGTGTAACGGGTATATGGTCACCATCCGTTATAAATTCTGAAATACCTGGCACTACTACTTATACCTTTACACCAAATAATTTGCAATGTTTTACAGTTACTAGTTTAGATGTTACTGTTATATCTTGTGGAATTCCAAAAGGTATCTCACCAAATGGAGATGGTAAAAATGATTTCTTCAATTTAAGTGCATTTAATGTAAGTAAATTAGAAATTTTTAACCGTTATGGTACAAAAGTATATTCTAAAATTGATTATTCAAATGAATGGGGAGGTACTACTGATACTGGAAAAGAATTACCTTCTGGAACTTATTTTTACTCAATTCAATTTAAAGACTCAGAACCTAAAACCGGTTGGGTTTACATTAATCGCGAATTATAATAAACTTTAATTATTCGCCTCTATATTTAGTTAGGGGCGAAAATTAAAAAACACTTAAAATATGAAGAAACTATATTTAGTTGCTGCTTTGGCTTTAGGTTTTATATATGAAACCCAAGCACAGCAAGACCCTCATTATACACAATACATGTATAATATGAATGTTATTAACCCTGCTTATGCAGGAAGTAAAGAAAACCTTTCTATTGGTTTGTTATATCGTCAGCAGTGGGTTGGTATCGAAGGAGCTCCAACTACGGGTACTTTATCAGGTAGTGCTCCAATAGGTCGTAATGCAGGTTTGGGATTGTCTTTTATTACTGACAAAATAGGTCCTGTACAAGAGAATAACATTTACGCAGACTATTCTTACACGCTTCGTTTAGGCGGTGAGCACCGTTTAGCTTTTGGTTTAAAAGGAGGTGTTACATTGCACCAAGTTGGTTTGTTTAGCGAAATAGACCCTAGTTTACCACAACCTAACGATCCTGCTTTTCACGAAAACACCAATCGTTCTTATTTAAATTTAGGTTCAGGAGTTTTTTATTATACCGATAAATACTACTTGGGATTATCTGTTCCAAACATGATGAAGTCTACTCATTTACAATACAAAGATCCAGCTGATGCAAATGCTACCCAGCAAGAATTTGGTACAGATGTCTCACATTATTTTTTAACAGGAGGTTATGTTTTTGATGTAAATGATAAAGTAAAGTTTAAGCCATTTTTCATGTTAAAATCGGCATTCAATGTACAACCATCATTAGATTTATCTACCAACTTTTTATTTAACGAGAAATTCGAAATAGGAGCTACTTACCGTTTACAAGATAGTTTTGGCGCAATGTTAGGATATAGAGTTTCACCAAACTTACAGTTGGGTTATGCTTATGACCATGTTGTTTCCGACTTAAAAGTTACTTCACCTTCTTCACACGAATTTATATTGTTGTTCGATTTAAACTTCCCAAAGAAAGTTTCACGTTCACCACGATACTTCTAATCTAAAAGCGATAATTACATGAAAAAAATATATTTTACATTAAGTTTTATAATCGCAAGTGGAATGCTAAGTGCACAAAGCAGCGATACCAAACGAGCAGACAAATTCTTTGATAAGTATAACTATACAGCTGCTGCAGAAGAATATTTACGTTTAGTAGATAACAAAAGAGCCGACAGTTATGTTTACACTCAATTAGCCGATAGTTATTATGGGCTTTACAACCCAACCGAGGCTGTAAAATGGTATGCCAAAGCTACCGAAGAAACACAAGGAGCAGAGGTGTATTTTAAATACGCTCAAATGCTAAAGGCAACAGGCGATTACAAAGCAGCAGATAAGCAAATGGCTAAATTTGCCTCATTAGCACCAAAAGACGATAGAGCTAAAGAATTTTTAAACCGTCCTACGTATTTAACAGAATTACAAAATCAGGCAAAACTATACAGTATTGTTGAGTCAGACATTAGTAGTGATAAGTCAGATTTTGGAGCTGTTTTAACCAATACAAACGATTTTTACTTTACAAGTGCACGAAACAAATCTAGAAAGCGTTACGTTTTAAACAAACAACCCTTTTTAGATGTATACAAAGCTACCTATACAGACGGTACTTTAAGCGAGCCAACTTTGGTAGATGGTGTAAACTCTAAATGGCACGATGGTCCGGTTGC